>NZ_JBHZCS010000004.1:169397-195871 GCF_042755705.1 Nocardia sp. NPDC059154 | reverse complement strand
GGGCCAAAGTTATGTCGGCGAAACAGCTTTCGAACCGGGGGGCCATCTGGAGCGCGAAACTCCCCGGGGCACAGGGCGACCGAAAACCTGAGCCCGCCCACCCGGCGGGCGGGTTCCAGATGCATCGGCCCGGGGTCACGAGCCCCGCACCGGTGCGCGGTACGGCCGCCGATGGTCCTCCCCGACCGGAGGATTCGGCGGCCGACCACCTGCACCGCCCCGCTTCCGACCCACCGGAGATGCTGGCCGACGACGCCCTGCTGGATCTGTCGACGGATGTCGCGGGCAAGGACGTCGAGGACACTCTCGCCCGCCTCGACGCGGAACTGGTGGGTCTGGCGAACGTCAAACGCCGCGTGCGGGAAATTGCGGCATTGCTGCTGATCGATCGCGCCCGTCAGCGTTTCGGGCTCCAGGCTACCCGCCCGACCATGCACATGAGCTTCACCGGCGGGCCCGGCACCGGGAAAACGACGGTCGCCCTGCGCATGGCCGAGATGCTGCACGCCCTCGGGTACATCCGGAAACCCAAGGTGCACACCGTCACCCGCGATGACCTGGTCGGCCAGTTCATCGGTCACACCGCGCCCAAGACCAAGGAGGCCCTCGCCAAGGCCGCCGGGGGAGTGCTGTTCATCGACGAGGCCTACTACCTGTTCCGCCCCGAGAACGAGCGCGACTACGGGCAGGAGGTCATCGAGATCCTGCTGCAGGAGATGGAGAACGAACGCACCAGCCTGGTGGTCATTTTCGCCGGCTATCCGGACCGCATGGAGACCTTCTTCTCCGCCAATCCCGGCCTGTCCTCCCGGGTGGCCCACCACATCGAGTTCCCCGACTACACCCACGACGAGCTCATGGCCATCGCCGAACTGATGGTGCGCCAGGAGAACTTCCGCTTCGATCCGGAAGCCGCGCAGGCCTTCTCGCGCTATCTGAAGCTGCGCATGGCCCGCCCCCGTTTCGCCAATGCGCGCAGCGTGCGCAATGCCCTCGAGCGCTGCCGGCTGCGGCAGGCCAAACGCCTGGTCGAACTGCACCGGCCGGTCGGTCGCACGGATCTGATCACCCTTACGGACAGCGATGTCCTCGGCAGCAGTGTGTTCGCGGACGCCCTCGCCGACGAGGGGGCCCCTCCATGACGAATTGAGAGCGATTGTGCCCGAAGGATTGAAGACCCTCACCCGCTACACCATCGAGCAGGAGCACCGGCATCCCGGATCGTCCGGGGAGTTCTCGGCGCTGCTGAACGTGCTCGCCACCGCAACCAAGATCATCGGGAATCAAGTGACCCGGGGAGCGATCGTCGGCTCCCTGGGCGCGTCCGATGCCGAGAATCTGCCGGTCACCGTGCACCGGAAGATGGACGCGATCGCCAACGACATCATGGTGGCCGAGAGCCAGTGGACCGGGCCGCTGGCGGCGTTGGTGTCGGAGCAGATGCGCGAATGCCATCAGGTGCCGACCGAGTACCGGCGCGGGAAGTATCTGCTGGCCTTCGATCCGCTGGACGGATCCAGCAATATCGACGTGAATCTGCCGGTGGGAACGATCTTCAGCGTGCTGCGCGCTCCGGAGGACGGGCGCGAGGCGGCCGGCACCGACTTCCTCCAGCCGGGCGTCCAGCAGGTGTGCGCCGGCTTCACGCTGTACGGGCCCGCGACCATGCTGGTGCTCACCACCGGCAACGGGGTGGACGGGTTCACGCTGGACCGCGAGGTGGGCGCGTTCGTGCTCACCCATCCCCGTATGCGAATCCCCGACGACACTTCCGGTTTCGCGATCAATGCCGCCAATGAGCGGTTCTGGGAACGCCCCGTCCGCCGCTACGTCCACGAATGCCTCGAAGGCGTGGACGGCCCGCGCGGACGGGACTTCAATATGCGCTGGGTCGCCTCGCTGGTGGCCGACACCTTTCACATCCTGACCCGCGGCGGGCTCTACATGTATCCGCGCGATACCCGCAATCCCGAACGCCCGGGCCGGGTTTCGCTGCTGTACGGGGCCAATCCGATCGCCTTCATCGTCGAACAGGCCGGGGGTGCGGCCAGCACCGGGCACGAACGGGTGCTGGATGTGCGGCCCGAGGAGCTGCACCAGCGGATCCCGTTCATCTTCGGCTCCCGCAACGAGGTCGAACGGATCGAGCGCTATCACCGCGAACCGGAGGAGGGGCCCAGTTTCGACGCCTCGCTCTTCGGTTCCCGCTCCCTGTTCCGCGCGTCCCGGCACTGAGCTGCCGGGTGTGTGAAAGCTGTTGTCCGGCAATCGAGGAGGTGCCATGTCGGTCAAACATCCCGTGGTCGCGATCACCGGGTCGTCCGGTGCGGGGACGACCAGCGTCACGCGAACCTTCCAGGAGATATTCCGCCGCGAGGGAATCAGCGCGGCCATCGTGGAAGGGGATTCGTTCCATCGCTACGACCGCAACGAGATGAAGCTGGCCATGGCAGAGGCCGAACAGCATCGCAACCTGACCTTCTCGCATTTCGGGCCGGAGGCGAACCTGCTCACCGAACTGGAGTCACTGTTCCGCGAGTACGGGGAGACCGGTGTGGGCGCGGTGCGGCGCTACCTGCACGATGACGACGAAGCCAAACCCTTCGGACAGCCGGCGGGCACGTTCACGCCGTGGGAGGAGCTCTCGCCGGGCAGCGATCTGCTGTTCTACGAGGGCCTGCACGGGGCGGCGGTCGGCGACGGCGTCGATGTGGCCCGCTATGCCGATCTGCTGGTGGGCGTGGTTCCCATCATCAATCTGGAGTGGATTCAGAAGGTGCACCGCGACAAGACCGAACGCGGCTACTCCAGCGAGGCCATCATCGACACCATTCTGCGGCGCATGCCCGACTACGTGAAGCACATCTGCCCGCAGTTCTCGCGGACCTACGTGAACTTCCAGCGGGTGCCCACGGTGGACACCTCGAATCCCTTCACCGCCCGGACCATTCCGACCGCGGACGAGAGTTTCGTGGTGATCCGCTTCGCCGATCCGAAGGTCATCGACTTCCCGTATCTGCTGTCCATGCTGCACGATTCGTTCATGTCGCGGCCCAACAGCATCGTGGTGCCGGGCGGGAAGATGGACCTGGCTATGCAGCTCATCTTCACGCCGCTGATCCTGCGGCTGATGGACAAGCGGCCCAAGCGGCTGCGCTGAACCGGGTTGTGCGGCACGAGAAACGGCGGCCGCCCGGGGAGGGCGACCGCCGTGGGTTACACGGATCGAAGCGGTCAGACGGCGGTGGGCACATCCTTGGCGCGGCTCTTCACCAGGAAGGCCGAGACCACCTCGAAGACGCCGATGGCGATCAGCCAGCAGCCGACCACCACGACCAGGGCCGTGATCGAGCGGAACGGCTCCACGATCAGCAGACCACCACCGACGATGAGCAGGATGCCGAACAGGATCTGCCAGCCCCGGCCCGGGACGGCTGCATCGGACATCGCGGCCACCAGCACCGCGGTGCCACGGAAGATCCAGGTAATGCCGATCCACAGCGCCAGCAGGCCGATGGCCTGGAACTCGTTGCGGAAGCAGAAGAAGCCCAGAATGAACGACAGGATGGCGGTAATGAAGGACAGCACCCGCATCCAGGTGCTGATGTGCACTCCGAAAGCCGCGATCAGCTGGAAAACACCGGATACAAGCAGGTAGATGCCGAACAGGACACCGGCGACGACCAGGGTGGGTCCGGGCCACACCAGCACCAGGATGCCCAGCACCACCGAGAGAAGGCCGGTGACCAGGATCGACTGCCACGCGCTGCGGGCCAGTGCATGGACCGGCCCTTCGTAAACTCCCTCTTTGCTGGTTGTCATATTCAGCAGAATATGACCAGTTCGGGCCGTTTGCGATTAATTAGCCAAGTGTTGCGCGGCTGTGACATGACTCAATCGCCGTCGGCGCTCAGGCGCGCGATGCGCCGCATCCAGCGAATGTCGGCCCGCCAGGTGTATCCGGCGACCAGTAGCGAACCGACGACCGCGGCATTGAGCATCGAGGAACCGTTCACCACCAGCGACACCAGGCCACCGATGAGCGCGCCCGCGCTGAACGAAACATATTGCGTCGCATAGCCGAGCCAGTCACGGACAGTGCCGCCGCCGAAGACGTGCCGCTCGATGCCCTGCGCGAGTTTCACCAAGGTGCCGGTGACGTAGCTGACCGGAATGGAGACCTCGCCGTTCTTGACGAAGGAGGTGTTGAGCGCGCCCATGCCGAAGGCGACGAACAGGATCGGGACCAGGCCGATACCACGCTCGCCGAGCACGGCGTCCACGATGGCCGCGAGCAGCAGCGCGCCGGTGGTGAGCATGGTCGCGCCGTGCGGGTGGTTGGTCCACCAGTACCGGCGGCAGATCGAGGCAATGAAGACGCCGGCCAGGAAGCAGACGATGATCGCGGCCGCGCCGCCGGCCAGGGCCGGGTCGCCGGCGAAGTTGCCGAGAATCGTGCGTTCCGTATTGCCGGTCATGAAGGTGACGAAATAGCCCTCCGAGTGGGTGTACGCGGCCGCGCCGATGAATCCCGCCAGCATGGACAGCACCGCGGACAGCCGCATCTCGAGATCCCAGAAGGGCTTCTGGGGTTGCTTGCCGGTCGCAGTCACAGCAACAGGCTAGCAATCCGCGGGATGTCGGCCCGGAGGGGCAAATTCGCGCCGGTGACGCCGCGCTGCCGGTGCGGTACAGTGCGTATGTTAACCGGAATTCGCAACTGGAATGTCCAGTGGGAACAAGGAGAAGTCATGACCTCCGCCGTCATCGTCGACGCTGTCCGCACCCCCTCCGGGAAGGGGAAAACCGGTGGCGGCCTGTCGGAACTGCATCCGGCGACACTGCTGTCGGGCGTGCTGGAAAGCCTGGTCGAGCGCACCGGGATCGATCCCGCGCTGGTCGATGATGTGATCGGCGGTTGCGTCACCCAGAGTGGCGAGCAGGCCTTCAATATCTCCCGCACCGCGGTGCTGGCGGCCGGCTTCCCGGAAGCGGTGCCCGCCACGACGGTGGACCGGCAGTGCGGATCCTCACAGCAGGCCGCCCATTTCGCGGCGCAGGGTGTCATCGCGGGGGCCTACGACATCGCCATCGCCTGCGGCGTGGAATCCATGTCGCGGGTGCCGATGTTCTCCAACACCCAGGGCCGCGACGCCAATCGCGGGCCCATCGCGCACCGGTACCCGGACGGGCTTGTGCAGCAGGGCATTTCCGCCGAGGTGATCTCCGCGCGCTGGAAGTTCGACCGGACCGCGCTCGACGAATTCGCGGCGCGCTCGCACCAATTGGCCGCCGCCACCGCGGCATCCGGAGGCTTCGACAACGAACTGGTCCCGGCGGGATCGCTCACGGCCGACGAGACCATCCGCCCCAGCACCACCGTCGCGGGCTTGGCCGGGCTGAAGCCGGCCTTCGTGGACGCCGAATTCAAGGCCCGGTTCCCGGAAATCGAATGGTCCATCACCCCCGGCAACTCCTCGCCCCTCACCGACGGCGCGTCGGCGGCGCTCATCATGAGTGAGGAGAAGGCCGCCCAGCTCGGCCTGACGCCGCGCGCCCGCTTCCACTCCTTCGCCGTCACCGGTGACGATCCGCTGCTCATGCTCACCGCTGTCATCCCGGCCACCCGCAAGGTGCTGGCGCGAGCGGGACTGTCCATCAACGACATCGACGTCTACGAGGTGAACGAGGCGTTCGCACCCGTGCCGCTGGTCTGGGCGCACGAGCTCGGCGCCGACCCGGCCAAGCTCAACCCGCGCGGCGGCGCCATCGCCCTGGGTCACCCGCTCGGCGCCTCGGGCACCCGCATCCTCACCACCATGCTCAACCACCTCGAACAGACCGGCGGCCGCTACGGCCTCATGACCATGTGCGAGGCGGGTGGCCTGGCCAACGCCACCATCATCGAACGCCTCTGAGACCCACGCCCGAATCGGCGCCTCAGGCCTGTTGTCGCCGCCGGCCGAACGGCAGTGTCGAGGACGACGTAGACCGCTCAGTTGCGATCGCCCGAGCGGTTCCCATGCGTCGTGTCCACGGGACGCCTCGGAGGATGTTGTGCCGGAAGGGCGGCGGCGCAGCGGAGATGGCCGATCGTGTCGGGGGTCGGCCGTAAGCTGGGGCCGTCGTGCGGCTGGCGTGCGGAGCGGGTGCGGGAGGCGCAGTGCGGGTTTCGTGGGATCAGGTGTTCAGCTGGCGGGTCCAGCGGCAGTTCGTGGATCCGCGGACGAAGAGCGATGCCGTGGCCGTGGTCGAGCGGCTGTGCGGGGTGCAGGCGCAGGTGACCTCGGCGGCGGAAACCGCTGTGGCGCTGCGGCGTTCGGCGGGTGAGCCCGGTGTGGTGGTGGCGGCGCTGGGGGAGGGTGCGCTGATGAAGACATGGGCGATGCGTGGCACGCTGCACGCTGCACGCGCTCACGCCGGAGCAGGGGGCCGCGGCGTTGTCGCTCATGGGGTCGGCACGTACGTGGGAGAAGCCCGCGTGGACCAGGGCGTCCGGGGCGACACCGGATGATGTGGCGGCGCTGGTCAAGGCGGTCGGCGACATTCTCGACGGGCGCGTGCTGACTCGCGACGAGCTGGTCGCGGAGCTGATCGCCGAGCGGCGATTCCAGCCGCTCGAGGACCACCTGCGCTCCGGCTGGGGTTCGATGCTGAAGCCCCTGGCCTGGCAGGGCGCACTGTGCCACGGCCCGTCCCGCGGCACGTCGGTCACCTTCACCAATCCCGCGCACGTCATCCCGGGCTGGTCCGGCATCCCCGACCCGGATGCCGCCGCGCCCACCATCATCCGCGCCTACCTCGGCGCCTACGGTCCCGCCACCCCGGAGATCTTCAATACCTGGCTGACTCGCGGCTTCCTGAGCAAACCGACTGTGCGCCGCTGGTTCTCGGACCTCGGCAACGAGCTGACGGAGATCGACGTCGAGGGCCGCCGCGGCTACTTCCTCACAGCCCACCTCGACGAACTCGCCAGGACCGAACCAACTTCCGCGGTCCACCTCCTCGGCCAGTTCGACCAGTACGTCCTGGGCCCCGGCACCGGCGACACCGTCCTCCTCCCCGGCGACCACCGCGCCAAGGTCAGTCGCACCGCAGGCTGGATCTCCCCGCTCGTCCTGACCGGCGGCCGGATCACCGGAACCTGGGACCTCGACAAGGGCGACCTGACCATCTCCATGTTCGACGGCGCACCCGTCCCCACCGCCCAGCTCACCGCCGAGCTACCCCGCATCGCCAAGGCCACCGGCCAGCCCGTCACAACAGTCCGCGCTGCCTGACGCAGATCGCCCGGTCACCGCCGGTTCCGTGACCGCAGCGGGACCCACCCCACAAACCAGAACAGGGCTGCCGATGCCACTGTCAGCACCGCGAACAGCTGGCCCCAATGCTCCACATGGTCGAAGTTGACGATGTAGCTGACCAAACTGGCAAGGCACAACCCGCCCGTGATGGCCAACGCGACCAGAAACCGCCAGGTCCATCGCGCTCCACGCAGGTCCGACATCGCGAGATCCCCCCGAATCCGTTGTGCGCGAGCCCCTTCGGCCCACACATGACACGGAATTCTACGCTTCGGACCGGCCCGGAGCGCCTGCGTCTCGCACCGCACCGAACGTCGCGGACCTACTCGCCGACAATCGTGACCGGCAGCATCCGGTCGGCGACGCGATGTACGACGACACCACAGGATGGCCCGAAGGATTCACGCCCTGACTGCTGTCGAGTGGGTTTTGTCCGTCAGTTGCTGCCAGGCAGCAGGGACGGGTCGTGAGCGCCTGGGCCCAATTGAGGGCGTAGGTCCTTGACGGTCAGCTGATCGCCGCATTCCGAGCAGACGGGCTGGACGGTCATGACGTGGCCGCAGGATTTGTGGACGGATTCGATCGGGGGGCCGTCGGGGGCGGCCCATTCGTCGCCCCATTGGCGCATGGCGGCCAGGATCGTCCACAGGGAGCGGCCCTTGTCGGTGAGCAGGTAGTCGTAGCGGACCGGGTTGTCCTGATAGGGGGTCTTGTCCAGGATGCCTTGGGCGACAAGGTGTTCCAGGCGCTGGGTGAGGACATTGCGGGCGATGCCGAGGCGGGAGCGGAAGTCGTCGAAGCGGGTGATGCCGAAGAGGGCGTCACGGACGATGAGCAGGGTCCACCATTCGCCCACCACCTCCAGGCACTGGGCGATGGAGCAGTTCATGTCCTCGAAGCTGGTTCGCCGCATGACCCCAGCATAGTCGGTTGCTTGAAGAGACTTACTCGCCTATGGTCCGTCTCATGAAAAAACTCACTCGGGCCGACGGCCGGACGTATGGGGGAGAACAATGAGCACCGTTGTCGTGCAGGAGGAACGGCGGGTCGATCCGCGGGTGGTGCTCGGGATCGTCGCGGTGGCGGTGCTGCTGTCCAGCCTGGACCTGTTCATCGTCAATGTGGCGCTGCCGCGGATCGCCCAGGATTTCTCGGGAGCCCGGATCGCGGGACTGTCGTGGGTGCTCAACGCGTATTCCATCGTGTTCGCGGCGCTGCTGGTTCCCGCCGGGAGGCTGGGTGACCGCAACGGGAACAAGACCGCGTTCCTGACGGGGCTGGGCGTCTTCGTGCTGGGGTCGGCGCTGTGTGCGGTGGCGTGGAATACCGGTGCGCTGGTGGCCTTCCGTGTCCTGCAGGCAGCGGGCGCGGCGTTGCTGACACCATCCTCACTGGGCCTGCTGCTGGCCGCGACACCGGCCGAGCGCCGGGCGACGGCGGTGCGGCTGTGGGTGGCGTTCGGTGGTCTGGGTGCGGCGCTGGGGCCGGTGATCGGCGGACTGCTGGTCGAACTGCATTGGCGCTGGGTGTTCCTGGTGAACGTGCCGCTGGGGATCATCGCGCTGGTGCTGGGAGCGCGGCTGTTGCCACGGCCGAGCGGTACGGGCGGATCGATGCCGGACGGGGTCGGCGCGCTCATGTTGATCGGGTCGGTGGCGTCGCTGATTCTGGCCGTCATCAAGGGCGAGGATTGGGGGTGGGGGTCGCCCGGTGTCATCGGCGCGTTCGTGGCGACCGCCGTGTTCGCGGTGGTATTCCTGGTCTCGTCGCGTCGCCATCACAGTCCCGTCGTCGATCCGGGGCTGCTGCGCGTGCCGAATTTCGCTCTCATGCTCGGCAATTCACTGCTGTTCAATATCGCGTTCGCGGGGATGCTGCTGTCGGCGGTGCTGTGGATGCAGAACGTGTGGGGGTGGTCGGCCTTGCAGACCGGGCTGGGGATCGCGCCCGGGCCGCTGATCGTGCCGCTGGTGGCGGTGTCGGCGGGCCGGCTGATCGCCCGGATCGGTGTCGGGCCGGTGCTCGCGCTCGGCGGGGTGGCGTTCGCGGCCGGAATCGTCTGGTGGGCGCAGGCGATCACGCTGCGGCCGGACTATCCGGCCGGGCTGCTCGGCGGCATGCTGGTGACCGGTCTGGGCGTCGGCCTGACCATGCCGACCAGTGTGGCGGCGGGGACGGCGGGGCTGCCGCCGCAGCAGTTCGCGACGGGGTCGGCGGTGCTGAGCATGGCGCGACAGCTCGGAATGGCGGTGGGTGTGGCCGTTCTGGTGGCGGTGCTCGGCACGCCCGCCGGCGCGCAGGCGACCCTCGACGCCTTCCAGCACGGTTGGTACGTGATCGCCGGCGCTTCGGTGGCCGCGGGGGCGCTGGGCCTGGCAGCGCGAATGCCGAAGGCCGCATCGGTATCCGGGTAGATTCTCAGGGACGGACTCAGGGGTTGCCCGGATGTCCCGGTCCGCCGCCGCCCCTACCGTCGAGATATGCGAATCGGGCTGACGGTGACAGTGCTGGCGCTGGTGGGGGCCGCGGGATGCGGGAGTATGACCACCTCGGCGCCGCAGTCGGTCTCCACCACCCCGATGGCGGTGTCGCCCAAGCGGGTCGAGCGGATTCGCGACGACATCGACGGGCTGGTGCGGGCCGGGACCACCGGGGTGATCGCGACCCTCACCGAGAACGGGCAGACCATCACCCTCACCGCCGGGGTCGGCGACCGTACCAGCCGGGCGCCGATTCCGATGGCACCGCCGCAGCAGGTGCGGGTCGGCAGCATCTCCAAAACCTTTGCAGCGGCACTCATCATGCAATTGGTGTCGGAAGGGAAAGTGCGGCTCGACGAACCCGTCGACGCCTATCTGCCCGGGCTCCTCAGGGGCAATGGCGTGGACGGGCGCGTGATCACGGTGCGCCAGATCCTCCAGCACCGCAGTGGACTGCCGGAACTCTCCGACGACCCCGAACTCGACGAGGTGCGCGCCGCGGCCGGGGGCCGCACCTTCACTCCCGCCGAGGAGATCGCGATCGCGCTCCGCCGCCCCGCGCAGTTCGCGCCGGGGGAGCGGTTCAAGTACACCAATACCAATTTCATCGTCGCGGGGATGCTGGTCGAAAAGGTGACGGGCAGAACATATTCCGAAGAGCTAGCGGGCCGAATCACCATCCCGAACCAGCTCGCCGACACCTACCTGCCCGGTCCGGGCGAGACCGGCTTCCGCGGCCCGCACCCGCAGGGCTACACCCTCGTCGGCGGCGTCCCGACCGACGTCACCCGCTCCGAGCCGTCGGTGGGGTGGTCGGCAGGCGGACTGATCTCCACCGGCAACGACCTGAACCGCTTCTTCATGGCCCTGCTCGCCGGGAAGATCGTCGCCGACGCGCAGCTGCACGACATGCTGACAACCACACCCCGTTCCCCCGATAGCCCCCTCGACTACGGCCTCGGCATCGGCGCGATCCAACTTCCCTGCGGCGCACAATACTTCGGCCACGTCGGCGAAATCGCCGGCTACCTCACCATTTCCGGCGCCACCCGAGAGAGCCGCGCGGTGACCATCGCGATGAACGACTCCCCGGACACCGACCCGGACATCACCGGCCTGCTCGGCGACGCCCTGTGTCCCTAGCCGTCACAACTGCCCCGATAGTCATCAGCTGGGCATGGCATCCGAGCATCCCCAGGGTTCCGGGATCCGGCGCGTACGGTTACCTTGCCCTGACGTCCGGTCTATCTGATCGTCTATCTGGACTCGAATCTCTACGTGAAGATGATCCAGGAGTACCGGCTCGATTGGGCCGCGCGGACCTATCGGCTCGCGGAAACCCATGAAGACGCATTGCTGTTGGAGAGCCCTTATTCGGCAGTCGTTCCATTCAGTCGATTGGATGGTTGACGGGCGCTGCGGTTCTCGGGGTCAGCGTGGGTGAAGTTCGGCGGCCAGTTCGAGTAGTTCGGGGACGTGGGGGCCGTCGGTGGCTGCCAGGTGGATGGCCTCGGCGAGGGGGAAGGCGCGGACTTCCAGGATTTGTTCTGCGTCATCGGGGTTGGTGGGGCGGCCGGTGAGGGTGACGTCGGCGGTGCACCAGAGCCAGGCTTTGTGGGGGTGGGGTTGCCAGGGACGGTAGGGGGTGGGGCGGTCGGTGGTGGCGTAGTGGGCGCCGAAGTGGTGGAAGGGGCCGGACAGTTCGGCGCCGGCCTCCTCGGCAAGTTCGCGGATTACGCAGGACTCGATGGATTCTCCGGCCTCGCGGGTGCCGCCGGGGAGGATCCAGCGGTTCCGGTCGTCGCGGCAGAGGACGATGCGGTCGGCGAGGAAGCAGACGACGTGGATGTTGGTGACCAGGTGGTCCGGTGGGAGGTCGGTGGAGAACTGGACGTCGAGGCCGCCCCACTCCCACCGGGCGGGGGTGTGGAGGACGGGGTAGCGGTCGGCGAGGGTCATGGTTCGACGGTACTGGGGGACGGGCGTAGTCGCTGGGGGCCGTAGGTGATTGTGCGGAGCAGGAATTCGATGGGGCCGCAGCGGTGATGGCACGATCGCGTCCCGGATCACTCGTGAGGGTGAGAGGGTCATCGCTGCGCGGAGTGACGGCCCGCCCCACCGTCTAGAACTGGTTTCAGTATTGTTCCCCTATGGCCTTCGTCATCGACAAAAGCGTGGAGATCGACGCGCCCGCCGAGCTGGTCTGGCAGGTGCTCACCGAGGTGGACAAGTACGGGGAATGGAATCCCTTCTGCCTGGAGTGCAAGACCACTCTCGAACCGGGGTCGCCGATCGATATGAAGGTGCGGCTGGTCGGGCCGAAGCCCAAGCAGCAGCGCGAGTTCATCCGTTCCCACACACCGGGTAAGGAATTCAGCTACAACATGAAGCCCGCGCCGCTGGGCCTGCTCACCAGCGAGCGCTCGCACACCCTGACCCCGCTGGCGGACGGCCGCACCCGCTACTTCTCGCACTTCCAGCTCAACGGGCCGCTGGCCCCGGTGGTCGCCGGCCTGCTGGGCGGCGCGCTGACCACCGGGTTCGAGGGCATGACCGACGCCGTCAAGACGCGGGCCGAGGCCCTGAAAGCCGTGCGCGACTAGCGCTCACGCCTCGAACGGCAGCACATTGCCGGCGGCGTCGCGGTCACCGCTCTCGTTCTCGATGGCGGTGGCCAGATCCTGCACGCTGGTCCAGCTGCGTGGTTCCTCGTCCTCGAGATTGCCGATGGTGTACCAGGTGGCGGTGCCGCGATAGCGCACCAGCCCGTGGCCCGAATAATCCAGCGCCACATCGAGATCCCCGGAGACCGTTCCCTCTTCCCGGGTCATGACGGCTGCCTCGCTGCGGATTTCGACGACGGCGACTATGTGAACTCTCCCTTGCTGACACAGTCCTTCACCGCGGTCTGCAGTGCGGTCTGCTCCTTGGCATCGACGTTCAATCCGTACTTTACTTTCACCTGGATGTAGTGCCCGATATAGGCGCACCGGAAAGTCCCGGGCGGCAGATAACTGGACGGATCCTGGTCGCCCTTGGAGCGGTTGGCGGTGGGATCGGAAATCACCAGGTTCAGCGCGTCATTGGCGATATGGCGACGGGTGTCGTCGTCGAGGTTCGCAGCACCCGAACGCCACGCCTCGGCCAGCGCCACGATGTGGTCGATGTCCAGGGCCGACGAATCGGTGGTCCACTTGTAGGGCTTGAGGGCATTGGTCTTCTTGTCCATGACGCCGTACTGGTCGCGCCAGCCGCCATTGGTGCCGACGCTCAGTTTGCAGCTGCTCGGATCCAGCTTCACCGGCCCGGTCGCGTCGCGTAGTAGCACCACGTCTCGGGTGGTGCAGCGACTGTATTGCGCGAAGGCGTCACCGAATCCGTGTTCGGGCTTGTCGGTGTCCCAGTGCGGGAATCGGTCGCGGGAGTAACCGGTCATCGGCAGTTCGTCGGCCACCTTCAGTTTGCCCAGCAGACTGCTGATCTCCTTGGCCGATCCAGCCGGCTGAGCGCCGCGATCCGGAATCGGCGGGCCGCTCGCGTCCGGTTTATCGGTGCCGACATGCTTTTCGAGGACGGCGGCCACGATGGCCAGCACGATCACGAACAGCAGCGACACCGCCGCTTTCAAGGCGCGGCGCAGGGTGGGGGAGGAACGGATCTTCGACCATGTCACCGCGCATCACCGCCCGCGGCGGCCGGGGACAGGGGCTTCGACAGGCGTGACGGCTTCGTGTGCAACATATCCCGCAAACCTTGGCAATCAGCGACCCGAAACGGCAAGCCGCACGAGGGTTTCGGAGACCGGTGTCACACCGCACCCCGAGAATCGGCGTCCGGAACCGGACTCGTGGCGCACCCGCCGCAATTCCATACTGAGTCGCCCCGAGATCGGAAACAATGACGGTGCAAGGATTTCCGCTCGGCTTCCGGCGCGTTGACAGTGTCGCGCTAGATCTGATGCCACCAGGCTATGAAGAACACCACGCCGCCCGCGCACAGCGCGATGGCCACCGGTACCGGCCACCACGGCCCGCTGCGGCCCAGCAACCGCTGGGCGAGACGCTGTTCGAGCCTTCCGAACCCAGCGATGAGCAGTACCCACAGGGGGAGCGGCAGCGCGCCCCCGGCGAAATGCACCGCCCACGCGCCGGCCAATGTCGGCCCGCCCCAGGAATGTTCGAAATCGTGCGCTGCCACCAGGGGATAGAAGATGCCGCGCACCGCGGCCAGCACCATCAGAAACGCCGCGAACCAGGCGACCAGTCCGACCGCGACCGCCAGCACCGTGTGCCCGGCGGTCCGCCACGGTCCCGGTTCCCGCAGCTCGAACGGCGCCCGGAACACTCGCCGCACCACCCGGGCCCGAACCCCCGTGGGCGCGAAGGCAACCGGCACCGAGAGCAGCGCGTAGTACGCAGCCCGCAGCACCCGCTCGACCTTCCCCATGGGGACAACCCTAGCGCCGGCCGATGCTCCGAGCCGGCAGCCCGCGACCTGGTGCCGCGCGCCCGCCGGAGACGCGTCGGCGCGCCGGGCAGCCCCTACCCGACGCGCCGAATCGCCTGAGCATCAGGCGGTGTCGATATCCTGAGAATCAGGCGTTGTTGAGCTTGTTCAGCCGCTCGCAGGACTCCAGGTACTCGGTGATGAGCCGCTGCACCACGTCGGCGGAGCGCTCCATCTTGTTCATCATGCCGACGACCTGGCCGACCGGATTGAAGTTCACGTCCTTGGCCTGCTCCGGATACCGGTGCCCGCGCTTGACGCCGTCGAGAGCGACCATCATCTGCAGCGGCATGCCCAGCGGCTTCGGATTTTCCGGCTGCTCCCAGGCCTCGGTCCAGTCGTTCTTGAGCATGCGGCAGGGCTTGCCGGTCCACGAGCGCGAGCGCACGGTATCGGAGCTGGTGGCGTCGATGTAGGTCTGCATCTGGGCGGGCGGCACATTGGCCTCCTCGACGGTCAGCCACAGCGAGCCGGTCCACGCGCCCGCCGCGCCCATGGCGAGGGCGGCCGCGACCTGGCGGCCATTGCCGATACCACCGGCCGCGAGCGCCGGCATGTCGCCGATGGCGTCGATGACCTGCGGCCACAGCACCATGGAGGCGATCTCACCGCAGTGGCCGCCGCCCTCGGTGCCCTGCATGACCACGAAGTCCAGCCCGGCGTTCTTGTGGTTGAGCGCGTGCTTGACCGAACCGCACAGCGCGCCGATGAGGCGGCCGGAGTCCTGGATCTGCTTGATCACGTCATCGGGCGGGGTGCCCAGCGCGTTGGCGACCAGCTTGGCCTTGGGGTGCTTCAGGATCACCTCGATCTGCGGAGCGACCGTGGTGGCGGTCCAGCCCAGCAGCTGGTTGTGGTGCTCCTCCGGCGGCAGGTGCGGCACGCCGTGGTCGTTGAGGATCTTCTCGGCGAAGTCGCGGTGCTCCTGCGGAACCAGCTTGGCCAGTTGGGCTTCCAGCTCCTCGGGGCTCAGGCCCTCGACGCCCTTGCCCTCGTACTTGGAGGGGATGACCAGGTCCACGCCGTAGACGCCCTGTACGTGCTCGTCGAGCCACTGCAGCTCGACCTCGAGCTGTTCGGCGGTGAACCCGACCGCGCCGAGCACACCCAGACCGCCCGCATTGCTGACCGCGGCGGCCACGTCCCGGCAGTGGGTGAAGGCGAAGATGGGTACGTCGATGCCGAGGCGATCACAGATCTCGGTACGCATGGTGTGGTGGGCTCCTCTGAACTTTCCGGCACTGGAAATGTTGTGCCCACCACACTAGAACATGTTCTACATTCGGACCAGCCTCTCGATGCCTACCCGAAGGTCACTGTCAACAACATGTTCTAGTTGCCCGGAACGGTCAGCCGTGTGCGAGCAGGCCGTCGGCCTGCAGATCGTCGAAAAGGAGCTGGTCCACGGGCGGGACATGCGGCCGATCGGCGTAGGTGAACCAGGCGAGCTCGTCGATCTCACTACTGGCCGCGAGCGTGCCGGAGTACTCGGCGGTGTAGCAGGCCATGCGCACGACGGCGTCGGGAATCAGGGCCTCGTAGGTGCCGACGTGGGCGACGGTGTCCGGCGCGAGTTCGACCGTGAGCTCCTCGCGGATCTCGCGGACGAGGGTTTGCAGATCGGTTTCCGCGCCCTCGCGTTTGCCGCCGGGGATAAAGAAGACGTTCTTGCCGCGCGGCCGCGCGCACAATATGTGACCGTCCTCGATTCGCACCCAGGCCACGGTGTCGATCAGCCGCTGCTCCCGCTCCGTCTGCATGGGCGCAGCCTAGCGGGCGTCAGTCCGCGGGCTCCCAGGCGGCGACGAGGTCGAGCAGGCCGGGGAAGCGGTCTTCGAGGTCGTCGATGCGGACCTGGCTGCGGCGTTCGAGGCCGTACTGGCGCTGGCGGGTGATGCCGGCTTCGCGCAGCGCCTTGAAGTGGTGCGTCAGTGACGATTTCGGGCGGTCGATGCCGAACCAGCCGCAGGAGTGGTCGTAGGCCTCGGATTCGAGCAGCAGCTTCTGGACGATGTGCAGCCGCAGCGGGTCACTGAGCGCGCCCATGACGGTCTCGAGTCGCAGCTCGTCGAGTCCGGGTTCCGGCAACGGATCCGGCACGACGGCCGGTTCCGCGGGGAGCGTGAACTTCGGCGCGGGGCGCTGCTCGGCCGGCATCGACGAACTCCTCACTATCGGCGCTTGTACGACTTTGATCGTACAGCATGCTATGTTCGACTTCGTTCGTACTAGTTCGAGTCGATTCGAACTGTGAGTGGAGGTAGTGGAAGTGGTTGCGACACAATCTCGTCCGGCACAGACCGCGGAGCCGATCGATCTCGGAATCGCATCTCGCGTCGCCCCGACGTGGTGGATCTGGCTCGCGGCGTGGCCGGTGACCGCGGTCTTCGTGCTCTCGAACGCGGCAACGCCGCTGTATGTGCTGTGGCAGCGCGACTTCGGGTTCTCCAAGGGCACGATGACCGTGGTCTTCGCGTTCTACATCGTCGGTTTGCTCGGATCGCTGCTGGTGTCCGGCGTCGCCTCGGACCGGCTCGGCCGCAAGGCCGTATTGATCCCGGCGCTGATCCTCGCGGCGGCCGCGTGTCTGATCTTCGCCACCGCGCCGAATGTGATCGCGCTGATGATCGCTCGCCTGCTGACCGGTATCGCGGTGGGCGCTGCGGTGTCGGCGGGCATGGCCGCCGTGACCGATGTCGCCGGACCTGAGCGCAAGCACCTGGGCGCGCTCTTCGCCTCGACGGCGATGGTGCTGGGCGCGGGCGTCGGCCCGCTGCTGTCCGGTGTCCTGTCCGAGACCGTCCCGGCCCCGACCGTCACCGTCTTCCTGGTCGAGATCGCGCTGCTGGCAACCGCTTTCGTGACGGTACTGCGGATGCCCGTCGGCCGTCCGGCGCACCGGGGTGCGGGTTCATGGATCCGGGTGCCCCGGGTGCCCCACGCGAACCGCCGCCAGCTCTTCCTCGGCATCGCGGTGTTCGCGCCCGGAATCACGGCCACATCCTTCGTGCTGTCCCTGGGCCCGGCCCTGCTGTCCGGCCTGCTCGGCACGACGAGCCGAATCGTCGCCGGCGCCATGGCCTTCGCGATGTTCTTCACCGCCACCGCCGTCCAGTTCGCCGCCCGATCCCTGCCGCGCCCGGCGACGATGGCGATCTCCGCCACCGCGACCGCTCTCGCGATGCTCACCCTCGTGATCGCCGTCCACACCCAGTCACCGACCTCCCTGATCGCCTCGGCGCTGCTCGCCGGGGCGGGCCAGGGCTTGGGCCAGCTGGGTGGGCTCTCCCTGCTCAACCATGCCGTCCCGGTCGCTCGCTTGGCAGAAGCCAATGCGGCGTTCAATATCGGCGGCTACATCCCCGCCGGTCTGCTGCCCGTCAGCGCCGGGTACCTGAGCGACATCGTCGGCCTCTCGACCGGCGCGACGACCTTCGCACTGACCCTGCTGGCGCTGTCGGTGCTGGCCATCGGCGCAATCCTGCGCAATCGCCCTGCCCTCACTCCGGCCTGACCCGCCGGCATGCCTTGGCGCAGCACCCTTTCCGGTATGTGCGCCAAGGCATGTTCGCTGTTCACGAGGGCGTGGGGATGGCCTGGGCTATGAGGAGGTTCACGGCGCGGTGGACCCGGGTGGTGTCGCCCGTGACCCACCAGTCCTGGATCAGGCCGCGCATACCCGAGACCAGCAGGGTGGCCGAGGCCTCGGGGTCGGGGATGGTGGGGTCGATTCGGCCGAGGGACCGGGTCATTGCGGTGATGAGCACCAGGATGGCGTCGGTCGCGTAGGCCTTGAAGGGGCTGTTGGGGACGGTGGCCGCTCCGAGAACCTGAAGCAGCACCGGGAGGCTGGTCGCGAACTGGCCTGCGGTGTTGATCACGAAGGACGCCGAGAGTCGCTCGCGGAGCACCTCCGCGGAGTCGATGCCCGAGAACAGCGCGGCGATATCGGGCCGCTGGGTTTCCAAGGCGGCGACCAGCATTGCCTCTTTCGTTCCGAAGTAGTGGATCAGCATGCGGGAGCTGGTGCCCAGGTATTCCGCCAGCGGGCGCAGGGAGAGTTCGGCCAGGCCGTGCTCGGCGATGTAGGCGATGACGCCTTCGAGGAGCTGAGCGCGGCGGGCGTGGTCGAGTGGGCGGGGCACGGGTTGACTGTAGCGGGTGGTACAGGTATCCATGTCAGCATGAGTGTAACGACTGGTACAGAAACTCGCCGGGGCGTCGTGGTGACGGCAATGGCGGCAACCACCTGCCTGGGGGCAGACCTCGACGCCACCTGGTCGCGACTGCTGGTGGGGGACAGCGGGATCGGCACGCTCACAGACGATTTCGTCACCGACAACGACCTGCCGGTGCGGATCGGCGGGCGGCTGGTCGCGCAGCCGGGGGAGCAGTTGACCCGGATCGAGCAGCGGCGGATGTCGTTCGTGCAGCAGCTGGCACTGGTACTGAGCCGGCAGGTCTGGCGGGAGGCGGGGACGCCGAACGTCGAGGCGGAACGGCTGGCGGTCGCCGTGGGCACCGGGCTCGGCGGGGGCGAGGCACTGGTCAATGCCGTGGACCTGATGAAGGCCGGGGGCTACCGGAAGGTGCCGCCCATGACGGTGCCCATGGTCATGCCCAACGGTTCGGCGGCCACCGTCGGATTGGAGATCGGCGCGAAAGGCGGTGTGTACGCGCCGGTTTCGGCCTGCGCCTCGGGCGCGGAGGCCATTGCGCACGGCTGGCGGCTGATCGCCACCGGTGAGGCCGACGTGGTCGTGGCAGGCGGCGTCGAGGGACACATCGACGCGGTGCCGATCGCCAGTTTCGCCATGATGCGGGCCATGAGCACCCGCAATGACGAACCCGAGCGCGCCTCACGGCCTTTCGACAGGGACCGGGACGGGTTCGTGTTCGGCGAGGCGGGCGCGCTGCTGGTGCTGGAGTCGGAAGCGCATGCGCGGGCGCGGGGTGCACGGATGCTCGGCCGGGTGCTCGGCGCGGGCATCACCTCGGACGGCTACCACATCACCGGCACCGCGCCCGACGGTGACGGCGCCGCCCGCGCCATGCGCAAGGCCCTCACCACGGCCGGCCTGACCGGCGCGGACATCGACCACGTCAATGCCCACGCCACCGGCACCCAGATCGGCGATGCCTCCGAGGCGAAGGCGATCATGACGGTCGCGCCGCATGCCTCGGTGTACGCACCCAAATCGGCCCTCGGCCACTCCATCGGCGCGGTCGGCGCCCTCGAGGCCATGCTCACCCTGCGCACGCTCAACGAGCAGATCGTCCCGCCCACACTGAATTTCGAGACCCCGGACCCGGATACCGAGCTGGATGTGGTGGCCGACAAGCCGCGCCATCAGGAGCTCCGGTACGCGCTGAGCAACTCCTTCGGCTTCGGCGGCCACAATGTCACCCTCGCGCTGGGACGCGCCTGACCGATAGCCCTTGGGCCGCAGCCGGATCCGAAAGCTCAGGGCAACTTGTCCGTCTGGACACGCGGGTCCAGCTTGCGCAGCGTATCGGGGCGGTCGGTCAGGCACGGCCAATCCCGGCTCACCGCTTCGAGAGTCGCATGCCCAGCCGGAATGAGTGCGTCGGCGTCGGGGCGATCGGCGAGGGTGTCGCCCAGATGATCACTGGCCGGGCGGTCGAGGGGCTGGATGACGGTGTTCGGCAGATCCAGCAGCACCGAGAGGATGTCCAGGCGGCCGGGTGGAATCAGCGCGCGGGCCGCGGCGAGAGCGGTGGCCGGGACGATGATGGTGTGGCCCGCGTCCGCGGTCGCCCACACCACCGATTGCACGTATGCCACGCGATGCGCCCAGGCGGTCAGCGCTGCGGTGTCGAACACGACACCGCCCAGCGTCGGGGCGGCGGGGGTCATGCCGCGCCGGCGTGATCGCCGGGATCCTCCTTGTCCGATAAGGGCGGCAACCCCTGCACGGCACGGGCACGGTTGATCAGATCCAGCGGCGGGCGGCCGCCGAGCGCGTTCTCCAGGCGGGCCAGCGATTCGGCCCGATCGACCCGGGCCTTCACGGATTCGGCGACGAACGCGGAAATCGAGGCGATGCGGCCGGTGCTGCGCCAATCGTCGAGGGTGGCAGCGATCTCCTCCGGCATCGTCACGGTGATCTTGCGGGTACGACGCGGTCTCGCCATACCGCGATGGTAGAGCGGTATGGCGCGCGGACGCGAGCTGACATCACCGAAAGACGCACTACCCGTTCCCGGGGCATCCCGCACGAAAACCGGCCATTCGGATTGCGCTGATCCGAAACCTGCCGGTCAGGCGCGGATCCGAGTTCGATACGGTGGAGTGTGCCCACGGCCGTGGGCGTCGCCGCAATTCTCCAGTCAAGAGGACAGAACTAGATGGATCAGAGTTCGATCGCGTGGGCCGACGGTGCGCTCGTCACCATCGACCAGCGGGCGTTGCCGCACGAGGTGCGGGAGCTTCGGATCACGACGGTCGACGAGGTCATCGATGCGATCAAGACTCTGGCCGTGCGCGGGGCGCCGGCGATCGGCGTGTGCGGCGCGTTCGGTGTGGTGATCGCGGCCCGTGCCGCCACCACCGATGGCGTGGTCGAGGCCGGGCAGGTCGAGGCCGAGGCCGCGCGGATCGCGGACGCCCGGCCGACAGCGGTGAATCTGGCCTGGGGTGTGCAGCGCACGCTGGCCAAGCTTCCCGAGGGATTGCAGGCCATGCTCGACGAAGCCCTCGACATGCTGGCCGAGGACGGGCGGGTGAATCTGGCCGCCGCCACCGCGGCCGCCGATCTGATCCAGCGCCTGTGCGCGGACCGCCCGCTGCGGCTGCTCACCCACTGCAACACCGGCCGCCTGGCCACCACGGCATGGGGGACCGCCATCGGCGCGCTGCGGGTGCTGCATCAGCGGGGCGCGCTCGCCGAGGTGATCGTGGACGAGACCCGCCCGCTGCTGCAGGGCGCGCGCCTGACCGCGTGGGAGATGGCCGAAGCCGGTATCCCGCACCGGCTCACCATCGATTCCGCCGCCGCGTGGGCCATGGCCACCGAGCAGGTGGACGCCGTGGTCGTGGGCGCGGACCGGATCACCGCCGACGGGTCGGTCGCCAACAAGATCGGCACCTACATGGTGGCCATCGCGGCGCAGCACCACGGCATTCCGTTCATCGTGGTCGCACCCGAATCGACGCGGGACATCTCGACTGCGAAGGGCTCCGACATCGTGGTGGAGCAGCGCGCCGCGACCGAGGTGACCGGATTCGGCGGCGTCGCAACGGCTCCCGAGGGCACGAAGACGTTCAACCCGGCCTTCGACGTCACTCCGGCCGAGCTGGTGACCGCGGTGGTGACCGAGTTCGGGGTGCTCGAGGACCCGGCGGCCGCGCGGACTTCCGCGTCGGCGCTGACCACCCCGAAGTCGGCGGCGGGCGCGGAGATCGCGGAGATCGCGCGCGGCCTGTACGCCAGCGGCTGGATGCCCGGCACGGCCGGCAATATCTCGGTGCGCCAGGGCGATACGGCCCTCGTCACCGCCAGCGGGTTGTCGAAGGGCGAGCTCACCGCCTTCGACATGGTGACCGTCGCCGTGGTCGACTCCAAGCCCGTCGACGCTTCCGGCCGCAAGCCCTCGGCGGAGACCACCATCCACACCGCCGTCTACCGCACCCGCGGTGCCGACGCGGTGGTGCACGTGCACCCGCCGCACGCCACGGCCGTCTCGATCACGACGGCCGGATCAGGCGTCACCACAGCGCGTTTCGCCGGCTACGAGCTCATCAAGGGCCTCGGTTCGGCCCGCCCGGATGTCATCGACATCCCCGTGTTCCCGAACCACGCCGATGTTCCGCAGATCGGCGCGGATATCGAGAAGTACCTGACCGAGCATCCGGAGGCCCCGCCGGTGCTGTTCATCGCCGGGCACGGCATCACCGCCTGGGGTTCGAGCCTGGCACAGGCGCGCGATCGCGCGGAGTGCCTCGAGGCCATGTGTCAGCTGACCGCCTTGACCGGACACCGCGAGATTCCGGTGGGCGACCATGTATGAACTGAATACTGCGTTCCGAGAAAGGAACCTCCTATGACTCTGTTGCAGATCATGTCCGACAAGGACGCCGGTGATGTCGTGCTGCGCACCGACGATGACGCGGTGATCGCCGCCGAGCTGGCCGAGCGCGGCATCACCTTCGAGCGCTGGCCGCTGCTGGAGGGTTTCAGCGCCGCCACCACCACCGAGCAGCTGCTGGCCGAATACCAGGGCCGCATCGACGAATTGAATGCCGACGGCCGCTACAAGTTCATCGACGTGGCGCGCATCCACCCCGACGACAGCGATCCGGAGTGGCCCGACAAGGCGGTCGCCGCCCGCACCAAGTTCCTCGACGAGCACCGCCACGCCGAGGACGAGGTCCGCTTCTTCGCGGCCGGCGCGGGCTGCTTCTATCTGCACCTGGGCGACGAGGTGCTGGCCACCGTGTGCACCGCGGGCGATCTGGTCTCGGTGCCGGCCGGCACCCTGCACTGGTTCGACATGGGCACCCGACCGGAGTTCGTGGCCGTGCGCTTCTTCGAGGAGGAGGACGGCTGGATCGGCGATTTCACCGGCGACAAGATCTCGTCCGGCTTCCCGACCCTCGACGAACTGCTGGCCCCGGCATGATCAAGGCGGTCGTGCTCGATATCGAGGGAACCACCAGCCCGACCAGTTCGGTGCGGGAGGACCTCTACGGCTACACCCGCGACCGGCTCCCGGCCTGGCTGGCCGAGAACACCGGCGGCGCAGCGGATCCCATCCTCGAGGCCACCCGCGCCCAGGCGAACCGCCCCGGCGCCGACGCCGCCGAGGTGGCCCGGATCCTCATCGAGTGGCTCGATACCGACGTGAAGTCCGAGCCGCTCAAGGCCGCCCAGGGCATCATCTGCGCCGAGGGCTTCCGCAACGGGTCCCTGCACGGCGAGTTCTTCCCCGACGTGCCGCCGGTGCTGCGCGCCTGGCGCGACGCCGGTCTGGAGCTCTACATCTACTCCTCGGGTTCGGTTCGCAATCAGAAGGATTGGTTCGCGTTCGCCCGGGGCGGCGATCTGTCCCCGCTGATCAGCGGGCACTTCGACCTGTCCACCGCGGGCCCGAAGCGCGAAGCCTCCTCCTACGAGAAGATCGCGAGCGCCATCGGCGTCCCTGCCGACCAGATCCTGTTCCTGTCCGACCACCCCGACGAGGTCGACGCCGCCGTGGCGGCCGGCTGGCAGGCCATCGGTGTCACCCGCCGGGGCGAGCCGAACAGCCCGCGCGGCTCGCACCGCTGGATCGGCGACTTCGCCGACGTCGTGCCCAACTGACCTGCCGCACACGCGAATACGAGGCGAGCCCGTCCGGATTTCTCCGGGCGGGCTCGCCTCGTATTCCGGGACAGCTGTCAGTGCACGCCGGCGGTGGCAGCCCGGTCGATGAGGTACTCGACCAGCGTCATCAGCACGTTCTTGCACGAGCCGCGGTCGCGGGCGTCGCACAGCAGTACCGGGATTCGCTCGTCCAGGTCGAGCGCGTCGCGGACCTCGGACGGGGTGTACAGGGGCGCGCCCTCGAAACAGTTGACGGCCACCGTGAAAGCGACGCCGCGGCGTTCGAAGAAGTCGATCGCCGCGAACGAGCCCTCCAGGCGGCGGGTGTCGGCCAGCACGACCGCGCCCAGCGCCCCGCGGGCCAGTTCGTCCCACAGGAACCAGAAGCGGTCCTGGCCGGGCGTGCCGAACAGGTAGAGCACCAGGTTCTGGTCGATGGTGATACGACCGAAGTCCAGCGCCACCGTGGTGGTGGTCTTGCCCTCGACGCCGCGCAGATCGTCGACGCCGGCGGACAATTCGGTAATGAGTTCCTCGGTGCGGAGCGGAGTGATCTCACTGATCGCCCCCACCATCGTTGTCTTGCCCACGCCGAAGCCGCCCGCGATGAGGATTTTCACCGAGGCGGCCATGGGCTGGGCGGTATCAGAGTTTTCGAATGCCATCGAGTACCGCTCGCAGAATGTTGAGGTCACCGGGCGCGGCCTCGGGGGAGGCCGGGGCCCGGAAGTTGAGGATGTTGTCTGAAATCAGGTCCCCCACCAGGATTTTGGTCACCGCCAGCGGCAGCCGCAGGGCGGCCGAGACCTCGGCCACCGACAGCGGCAGCCGGCACAACCGGACGATTTCCGCGTACTCCGGTTCGACACGACGCAGCGGTGGGGCGGCATTGGGGACCACCACCACCGTGAGCATGTCCAGATCGTGTCCCGCACCCATGGTTCGGCCACCGGTCCGTGCGTAGGGGCGCACGAGCGGACCGGCCGCGTCATCGAACCACTGTTCCCCCGGCCCCGGCCTCATGACAGTCGGGGGTTGCCTTGTCCGGCCAGATTGTGGCGCGGGGTGGTGGACAGGTAGTTGCCTACGCGCTGCACGGTCAGGTTCATCTCGTAGGCGACCATGCCGAGGTTGGCTTGTTCGGTGGCCTGTAGCGCGAGGCAGGCGTGGCTGCCGGCGGCGGTCACGAACAGCACCGCGCGCTCGAGTTCGATGACCGCCTGGCGGACGCCGCCGCCGTCGAATCTGCCTCCGGCGCTGCGCGCCAGGCCGTAGAGGGTGGAGGACATGGCACCGAAGTGCTCCGCGTCCTCGCGGCTCATGGCGGAGGAGCGGCCCAGCAGCAGCCCGTCGGTGGAGTGCACCACCGCGTGACGGACGCCTGCGAGCCGGTCGACCAGATCATCGAGTAGCCAGTTGAGATCACCAGCGTTTGAGGTGGTCACCGTCGCCTTCCTGTCGTTCCGACTGTGTGCCTTCGAAGAAGGCCTGGGACTCAGGCCCGAACGAACCGGGGTCGGCCTGGCGGCCCTGCCTCGTTCCGTTTTCGATGGCGGAGAAAAGGTCTCGGGCCTGCTCGGCCGTGCGGGTGGCCTGGACCGTCGACTCGGGGGCCGACTGCTCCTGCGCCAATTCCGGTGCGAGACTTGCCTGCCGGCGCCTACGCGGGAGCGCGGGCCGGGCGTCGGAGCCAGTGTAATGGGAGCGCCCGAATTCGCGAGACCGGAAGCCGTTTTCCACCGGCGGGACGGGTTCGGCCGGCGGATTCGGGTTCGGCCGCGGGTTGGTCGGCGGGTCGAACGGCGTTGCGGCTCCGAAGGACATGACCGGCGGCACCAGCGAGCCGGTGGACGGCCCGAACGGCTCCGGTTTGGGCGCGAACGGGGCCACCGGCGCGCTGGGCGCGACGGGCGGTTCCGGTGCGGCCGGGGGTGTGTAGGCCTCGTAGCCGACGATGGGCAGCTCGTAGCTCGAGATCATCGACGGGGGAACCGCCGGCGCCGCGGGGAGCTGCGGCAGCGCGGCCACCGCCAGCGAGGCCGCGGACGGCTCGGCGGCATCCAGCTGCCGCGGCACGACCGGGATCTCGCCGGTGCGGCCCGAGGGCTGCACGACCACGCTGTTGGGCACCAGCACGATGGCCCGCACGCCGCCGTAGTCGGATTCGGTGAGCCGCACCGAGATCCCGTTGCGGGCCGCCAGCTGGGCGACCACGAAGCGGCCGAGGCGGAAGTCGTCGGGCAGCATGGCGACACCGAAATCGGGTGCGTTGCGCAGGATCTCGTTGATCCGCGCCAGCTCCTCCTCGGGCATGCCCATGCCCTGGTCGATCACCTCGATGGCGACGCCCTTGCCGACCACGTTGCCGCGCACCTCGACCTGCGACTGCGGCGGCGAGAAGTGGGCGGCATTGTCGACGAGTTCGGCGAGCAGGTGCACGAGGTCGGCGACCGCGCTGCCCGCGATGGACACGTCGGGCAGCCGCGCGATCTTGACACGGGTGTAGTCGAGGGTCTCGCCGACGGCCGAGCGCACGATCTCGAGCAGCTGCACGGGATTACGCCACTGCCGGCCGGGCTGACCGCCCGCGAGAATGATGAGGTTCTCGGCGTTGCGGCGTTCGCGGGTGGCCAGGTGGTCGAGGCGGAAGTAGATGTCGAGCAGCGCCGGATCCTCCTGCGACGACTCCGCGGCGTCGAGGATCTCCAGCTGGCGGTGCACGATGACCTGGCTGCGGTGGGCGATATTGAGGAACATCGCCTTGACGCCCTCACGGGTGCGGGCCTCGGTGACGGCGGCGGTCACGGCGGCGGAGTGGGCGTGGGTGAACGCCTTTGCCACCTGGCCGATCTCGTCGT
>NZ_JBHZCS010000004.1:151615-169387 GCF_042755705.1 Nocardia sp. NPDC059154 | reverse complement strand
GTCCAGCACCGCGGCCTCGGCGGCGATGTCGACCGGCTGGCCCGTCCGAAGCTTGGCCATGATCTCGGGCAGCCGCTCGTCGGCCAGCACCAGGGTCTCGTTGCGCAGGCCCTTGAGGCGGCGGATGATCCGGTTCGCGAGCACCAGCGACACCAGGAAGGCGAGCCCGGACACCGCCAGCATGCCGCCGCCGGCGAGTGCGGAGTTGCGGGAATTGCTGTCGGCCACGTCGGCGGCCATCTTCTCGTTGTGGCGGCTCATCTTCTCCCACAGGTGCAGGATCTGGGTGTTGAGCCGGGCAACGGTGTCGCGCCACTCCTGCGCGGTGAAGGTCAGCGGTGCGACCTGCGGTGTGCCACCGGGTTTCGCGGGCGGCACGGTCATGGGGTCGAGTGCCCGCGACAGCAGCACGTTCTCCATCATGACGATCTTCGTCCAGTCCGGATCGTTCATGAGGGCCTGCATGTCGACGTCACCGTTGGTGCCGTCGCCGCCGGCCAGCACGCCGAGGTTCACCCGGTAGGTGCCTGCCACACGGGAGAATTCGATGGCCAGCTCGGGTGGCAGGGTGCCGCCGGCGAGCAGGACCTCGCCGACCGCGGCCTCGCGGGAGAGCATCTCGGCGGCCTGCACGACCTGCAGTCCGTTGGCGACCTCCAGGGCCACTTCGGAACTGGGCGCGGTGTCGGCGACGATGCGGGTGCCGATCCAGACGAACTCGAGCAGCTTGCCGTAGAAGTAGTAGACGTCGGAGATCGACACCGCATTGGTGTCGATCTGGGTGCGCAGACCTGCCAGCTGGCGGGTCAGGGTGAGCAGCCCGCCGACGTCGCCGGTGACGGATTTCGGGCCGAGGTTCTCCATGGCGGCGCTGACCGGTGCCATGCCCTGCAACGCAGTGTCGAGACGGGTGCGCGCCTGCGCCAACGACTTCGGATTCGCGTCGTCGCCACCACCCATCTGGGAGAGGGAGAGCTGGCGCTCCTGCTCCACCGCGGCGATCACTTCTCCGGTGGGCGGTCCCGCGGCGGACAACGCGTCCGCCCAATCCCGCGCGTGCTTGCCCTCGACCACCAGGTACCCCGCGCCACCCACGCCGATCACGAGCAGCGCCAGGCTCGGGACAAGTGCGATGGCGAGCACGCGGGTCCGGACCCCGAGCCTCGCTCTGAACATCCGGCAAAGGTAACGGGGCGTAAGTCACATATGCCCCACCGATCCCGTTGAGCGGGACTGAGATTGACTTTCCCATTCATGTATGCGTGTACATCACAAACAATACCGGTTGCCAGCTATCTTCTAGCAACCGGAATCCGGGGCAGGACAGCACGATTCGCGACTCTCACGCACGCTGGCGCGGTGCTGCGGAGAGGAAGGATCCGACCCGCTGCACGGTCAGGTTCATCTCGTAGGCGACCATGCCGAGGTTCGCGTCGGCCGCGGCCTGCAGTGCCAGGCAGGCATTGGCGCCCGGCGCGGTGACGAACAGGACCGCGCGGTCGAGTTCGATCACGGCCTGCCGCACCCCGCCCGCGTCGAATCGGTGCCCGGCACTGCGGGACAGCCCGAACAGGGTCGAGGACATGGCACAGAAGTGCTCGGCGTCCTCCCGGCTCATCCGCGCCGACCGGCCGAGCAGCAGCCCGTCGGCGGAATGCACCACCGCGTGCCGCACGCCCGCGAGTTTGTCGACGAGATCGTCGAGATCACCAGCGGGGGAGGTGTTCACCTTCGCCTTCCTGTCGGGTGGCGGGCGGCGCGCCGGGATCGGTCTGCCGCCCCTGTCGGGTGCCGTTCTCGATGGCCGACGGGATGAGGACGATGGCGCGCGTGCCGCCGTAATCGGAATCGGACAGGCGCACCGAGATGCCGTGCCGGGCGGCCAGCCGCGACACCACGAACAGGCCCAGGCGGGAATCCGAGGACAGGCTGGTGACGGCGAAATCCGGTGGCCCGGCCAGCAGCTCGTTGAGCCGGGCCAGGTCGGACTCGGGAATGCCCATGCCCTGATCGCTGATCTCGACCGCGACCCCGCGGCCCACCGAGGCGCCGGAGATCTCGACGCGGGACTGCGGCGGGGAGAAGGAGGCGGCGTTGTCGATCAGCTCGGCCAGCAGGTGGATGAGGTCGGCGACGGACCCGCCGGCAATGAAAGCCGCAGGCAGGCGGCCGGTCTGGACCCGGGTGTAGTCGGCGGTCTCGCCGACGGCGGACCGCACCAGTTCCAGCAGCGGAACCGGATTGCGCCACTGACGGCCGGGGCGCCCGCCCGCGAGGATGATCAGGTTCTCGGCATTGCGGCGCTCGCGGGTGGCCAGGTGGTCGAGCTGGAAGTAGATGTCCAGCAGCTCCGGATCCTCCAGCCGGGATTCGGCCTCGTCGAGGATCTCCAGCTGCCGGTGCACCACCACCTGGCTGCGGTGCGCGATATTGAGGAAGACCGACTTCACACCCTCGCGGGTACGCGCCTCGGTGACCGCGGCGGCGACGGCCGTCCCGTGGGCGTGGCCGAAAGCCTCGGCGACCTGGCCGATTTCATCGTGGCCGAACTCCAGGACGGGTGTCTCGATCTCGATGTCGAGGTGTTCACCGGCGGCCAGCCGACCCATCGTCTCGGGCAGCTGCTCGTCGGCCAGGGCCAAGGTGCGATCGCGCAAACGCCGGAGCCTGCGGATGATCCGATTGGCCAGCGCCAGCGCGACCACGATCGCGCCCACCCCGACCACGACCATGCCCGCCCCGGCCGCCAGCGATTTCCTGGTGGTGTCGTCCGCGGCGGCCCCGGCCAGCTGCTGGGCCTCGGCGTTCTCCGCCTGCCAGAGGTTCGCCAGGCCGTGCGTGACCTCCCCGGCGCTGTGCTGCCATTCCGTGACCGAGATCGGGAGCGGTTGCAGCGCCGAGCGTTTGGCCGAGCCGTCCGACGGCACCAGGGTGTGCTGGGCCAGGACCGGCTCCACCACGCCCAACTGCTGCCAGGCGGCGGTCGAGACCAGCGCCCGGGCCGCGGCGGCCTGCAACTCGTCGGGTGCGCTGACAATGCCGTCGACCCGGGTGCGGTAATAGCCGACCAGGCTGAGGTATTCGGCGCCCAGCTCGGGGGAGAGGTTGTTGCCGTCGATCAGGGCCGCGCCCAGCGCGTTAGCGCGGCTCATGGCCTCGAGGCAGTGCAGTACGTCCGCGGCCTGGGTGAGCTCGACGGCGGTGGCGGCATCGGGAGCGGTCTTCTGCGCGACCTGCACGCCCGCCATGACGGCCTCGGGAATGTGGTTGTAGAAGGCGTAGGCGTCGGCCGGCCCGAGGGTGCCCGCATCGACCCCGGCGCGAATTCCGGCCAGCTGCTTGCTCATTTCGCCGAGGGCGCCGGTGGCCTGGCCCATGGACGCGGGCCCGATCCGCGACAGCGCCGACTGGGCCGGGGCGATCAGTCGCACGGCACTGTCGAGCCGCTGGCGCGCCGTCGTCAGCTGGCGCACATCGGAATCCATCCCGGCCACCCGCCACAGGGTCAGCTGCCGTTCGGCCTGCACGGCCTCGATCAGCTCGCGGGTGGGCGCGATGCCCGCCTGCATCTCGTCGGCCCAGGTGCGAGCCTGGTGTGAGCGGTCGATCAGGGTGCCGGCGACGCCGAGGCCGATGGCCGCCAACGCCACGCTCGGTACCAGCGCGATGGCCAGGATCCGGGTGCGGACCCCGAGCGTCGGAAAGCGCATCGCTGCAACGTAATTGCGCCGCGATGCGCTCGGCGGGTCGAGTCCTTTTGTGCGGGACGGGATTTGACACCGGCGAGACGAGTCCCGTACGCCGGGAGGTGGCCGATCTCCCTGCAGTTTCTTTAGAGTTCGTTTACCTTCGAGCCAGCTGTGAGCTTCCTGCGAGACCAGAGTGGGCAAACTTTCAGCACTAGCTTCGTCCGCGCCCGGGACAGCGGGCCGCGCTGGCCGAGATGACCACCAAGGCCATCGACCTGCTGTCGAAGCGCAAGGACGGCAAGGGCTTCCTGCTGCAGGTGGAGGGCGCGCTCATCGACAAGGGCTTCCGGTACTGGTCAACGAATAGCCCGTTCCCGCAGCGCTTTTCATGATCCCGCGCACGCACCCCTCGTGCGTGCGCGGGATCGGGCCCTTGGCCAGTGCTGCCTCACCGGCGATGGATCCCTGCCCGGGTACTGCTGGCTGTTTCTTCGTTCCGCGTTCATGATCGGTTACAAGATTGCGCAGGTAGCAGCCAAAATCGGGGCAATCACGACATTTCGGCCCAACTGCCCCTCCGGCCGGAACCCGATCCGACCGGGCGGAATCCCGCAGTCCCGGCCGGGCGCGGGCGTAGCGGAGTAGATTGTGTGTATCCGGAAGTTACTCGTAAGTAGGAGGCAATGATGCCGGTGCCGGCTGCCGCGGTGTTCGAACGGTTGCGCTCGTTCGCGGCCGTGGATACCGCCCAGGACCATGCGACCCGAGCGATCACCGAGGTGTTCACCGGCGAGACCCTGGGCTCGGTGCCGGTCGGGACCGCCGCCGATGTCACGGCCGCTATCGCCAAAGCGCGTATCGCGCAGGCCGAATGGGCCGCGCGTACGCCCAAGCAGCGGGCCGAGGTGCTGGATCGGTACCGGGCGCTCGTGGTCGAGAACCGCGACTACCTGATGGACATCATCCAGGCCGAGACCGGCAAGGCGCGATGGGCGGCTCAGGAGGAGGTCATCGGGCTGATGTTCGCGGCCCGCTACTTCTCCCGGGTGGCTCCGCAGCTGCTCGCCCCGCACGGTGCAGCGGGCGCGTTCCCGGTGCTGAACCGGGCCTCGGTGCGCGCGGTGCCCAAGGGCGTGGTCGGGGTGATCGCGCCCTGGAACTACCCGATGCTGCTCTCGGTGGGCGACTCGATTCCGGCGCTGCTGGCCGGCAATGCCGTGGTGGTCAAGCCCGACAGCCAGACCCCGTACTCCTCGCTGGTCAACGCCGAGCTGTTCGCGCGCGCCGGGCTGCCGCGCGATCTGTTCGCGGTGGTCCCGGGACCCGGCACGGTGGTCGGCACGGCCATCGTCGAGGACTGCGACTACCTGATGTTCACCGGTTCCTCCACCACCGGCCGCACCCTGGCCGAGCAGTGCGGGCGCCGCCTCATCGGCTTCTCGGCCGAGCTCGGCGGCAAGAACCCGATGATCGTCACCCGCGGCGCCGATCTGAACAAGGCCGCCAAGGCCGCGGTCCGCGCCTGCTTCTCCAATGCGGGCCAGCTGTGCATCTCCATCGAACGGCTCTATGTCGAGCGCGAGGTCGCCGACCAGTTCACCGCGAAGTTCGTCGCGGCGATGCGGGCAGCGAAACTCGGTGCCGCGTACGACTTCTCGCAGGATATCGGCAGCCTCATCTCCGAGGCCCAGCTGGAGACGGTCACCAAGCATGTCGCCGACGCGGTGTCCAAGGGCGCGAAGGTGCTCGCCGGCGGCAATGCCCGCCCGGACCTGGGCCCGCTGTTCTTCGAACCGACGGTCCTGTCCAACGTCACCGACGCGATGGAGTGCGGCCGCAACGAGACCTTCGGCCCGCTGGTGTCGATCTACCCGGTCGACTCGGTGCAGGAGGCCATCACCCGAGCCAATGACACCGAGTACGGCCTGAACTCCAGCGTGTGGGCGGGCAGCAAGGCCGAGGGCGAGCACATCGCGGAGCAACTGCACGCGGGCACGGTGAACGTCGACGAGGGCTACGCCCCGGCCTGGGGCACCACCGGTGCGCCGATGGGCGGCATGGGCATCTCCGGCGTCGGCCGCCGCCACGGTCCCGACGGCCTGCTGAAGTTCACCGAACCCCAGTCCATCGTGGTCACGCGGTTCCTGAACCTGGACGCCCCGCCCTTCATCCCGCAGAACAAGTGGCAGCCGTTCCTCATGGCCATCGCCCGCGGCATCCGGTTCCTGCCGGGTCGCTGATCCTCCCGCTGGACCACCCGTCCGGTGTGCGTACACTGTACCCGTCGGAAGGGTGGTCGAATGCCGGAGAATCCGCTTGCCGCGCCGGGCCCGTGGGACCAGGTCGCTGAGAGTTACGACGACGTCGTATCGGACATGATGCGGCCGTTCGCGATTCGCGCATTGGAATCGGCCGAACTGAGCGGCCGGTCCCGGGTCATCGATGTGGCCACCGGGCCCGGCGTACTGGCGCTGCTGGCCGCGCCGCGGGTCGCGGAGGTGGTCGCGGTCGACTTCTCCGAGGCCATGATCCGGCGGCTACGACGGGCCATCATGCAGACCGGGGTCGGCAATGTGCTCACCGGCGTCGGCGACGGGCAGGAATTGCGCTACGCCAGTAACACTTTCGACGCCGCGTTCTCGATGTTCGGGCTCATGTTCTTTCCGGACCGGGCCAGCGGGTTCGCCGAGCTGCACCGGGTGCTGCGGCCGGGCGGCATCGCGGTGGTGTCGAGCTGGGCCCCGATCACGGACTCGCCGCTGATGACATTGCTGTTCGAGGCGTTCCAGGCCGGGATTCCGGGATTCCCTGCGCCCCAGCCGAATCCGGAGAGCCTCGAGAATCCGAACCTGTTCGAGAAGGAGCTGCTCGCCGCCGGTTTCACCGAGGTGGTGCTGCGGCCGCACGCGGAATCGTTCAGTTACGACAGCGCCGAGCAGATGTGGGACCGGCTGACCCGGGGCAGCGCACCACTGCAGGCGACCCGCCGGCGCACCGACAGGGCCACCTGGGCAGCCCAGGAAAAGGTCATGATCGACTATCTGCGCGAGCACTACGTGCCGGGCACACCGCTGTCGACGACCGCATGGCTGGGTACCGGTCGCGTTCCGCGATAAGGACTTTCGGGTTCGGAGCCGTCCGGAGGCTCCGGAGGTTTACGATGGCGCGGCCGACCCGGAGAAACCGGCCGCGCCACCTTCCTTCACCCGGCCAGCTCGTTGCCGCGCAGCGGAGCGGGAGCCGCTTCCAACGCCGCTGTCTCGGCATCGGTGAACAGGCGTGACCGGATGACGAATCGGACTCCCTCGGGTGCCTCGAGGGAGAAACCACCGCCGCGGCCGGGGACCACGTCGACGGTCAGATGGGTGTGGCGCCAGTACTCGTACTGGTCGGCGCTGATCCAGAACGCCGTGTCCGGGAAGACGCGGCCGAGCAGCACATCGGCCGCGCCCACCCGGAACTCGCCCAGGGGGTAACACATCGGGGAGCTGCCGTCGCAGCAGCCGCCCGACTGGTGGAACATCACCGGACCATGGTGATCGATGAGGTCCTGCAGCACGTGTGCGGCGGCCTCGGTGATGGTCACCCGGGATACGGAACCTGCTTTCATCACGCTCCTCGCAGACCGTCCGGCCCGTCCGACTCCGAATTACCGACAAAAGTTCCGAATGAACCGAATTGCTTGCGGTTCAGAAGAATCCGAGCTTGTTCGGGGAGTAGGACACGAGCAGGTTCTTGGTCTGCTGATAGTGGTCGAGCATCATACGGTGGTTTTCCCGGCCGATGCCGGACTTCTTGTAGCCGCCGAACGCCGCGTGCGCGGGATAGGCGTGGTAGCAGTTGGTCCACACCCGGCCGGCCTTGACCGCGCGGCCCACCCGGTAGGCGGTGCTGCCGTCGCGGGTCCACAGGCCCGCGCCGAGGCCGTAGAGCGTGTCATTGGCGATGGTTACCGCTTCGACCTCGTTGTCGAAGCGGGCCACCGCTACCACCGGACCGAAGATTTCCTCCTGGAAGATCCGCATGTCATTGCGGCCCTCGAAGATCGTCGGTTCGATGTAGTACCCATTGGGGAAGCCCTCCACCTTGCGCATCTCGCCGCCGGTGAGGACCCTTGCGCCCTCTTTGCGGCCGATGTCGATGTAGGACAGGATCTTTTCGTACTGGTCGTTACTGGCCTGCGCGCCGATCATGGTCGTGTCGTCGAGCGGATTGCCGCCCTTGATGGCCTTGGTGCGCTCGAGGCAGCGGGCCATGAACTCGTCGTAGATCGACGAGTGGATCAGCGCCCGCGACGGACAGGTGCAGACCTCGCCCTGGTTGAGCGCGAACATCACGAAGCCCTCGACGGCCTTGTCCAGGAAGGCGTCGTCGGCGGCCATGACGTCGGGGAAGAAGATATTGGGGCTCTTGCCGCCGAGTTCCAGCGTGACCGGGATGATGTTCTCGCTGGCGTACTGCATGATGAGCCGGCCCGTGGTGGTCTCGCCGGTGAAGGCGACCTTGGCGACGCGCGGGCTGGAGGCCAGCGGCTTGCCCGCCTCGACGCCGAAACCGTTGACCACGTTGACGACTCCGGGCGGCAACAGGTCGGCGATGAGCTCGATGACCAGCAGCAGCGAGGCCGGGGTCTGTTCGGCGGGCTTGATGACCACGCAGTTGCCGGCCGCGAGGGCGGGGGCCAGCTTCCAGGCGGCCATGAGGATCGGGAAGTTCCACGGAATGATCTGCCCGACCACACCCAGCGGTTCCTGGAAGTGATAGGCGACGGTGTCGGCGTCGATCTGGGAGAGATGGCCCTCCTGCGCGCGCACCGCGCCGGCGAAGTAGCGGAAGTGGTCGACCGTCAAAGGTAGGTCGGCGGCGAGGGTTTCGCGGACCGGCTTGCCGTTCTCCCAGGTTTCGGCGACAGCGAGCCGCTCCAGGTTCGCCTCGATCCGGTCGGCGATCCTGTTGAGGATGTTGGCACGATCCGTCACCGACGTGGCACCCCAGGCGTCGGCCGCCCGGTGCGCCGCCTCCAGGGCCATATCGATGTCCGCGGCACTCGAACGCGCCACCTGACAGAAGGTTTCACCGTCGATCGGCGAGGGATTGTCGAAGTATCTGCCCTCGATCGGCGCTTTCCACTCGCCGCCGATGAAGTTGTCATAGCGGCGGTTGAAGCTGACGATGCTCCCGTCGGTGCCGGGTTTTGCGTAGATCATGGCGCGGCTCCTGATCCCGTATCTGCGGTGACGGGGGCCACTATGAACCGCGAAGGTTGGCGGGAGGTTGGCGCGGGGTTGGCGAAACGTTGCTGAGTCACTGCCGTCGAATACGACTGCGGGAATGGACATTCCGGACAAGGCGGCATATTCGTGGCATGGCGTGCACCCGCGCACGCACTGCGGCATCGATTACGCGCGCAAGGCGGTGTGCAGGCGTGCGGTCGCCAGCGCGCGGCGGCTGTCGCCGCGGGGGAGCAGATGCAGCGCGTGCTCGTGGATCTCGATGTCGTCCGGGCAGCGCTGACCGAAACGCAGGGCGTGCTCGGGGTTGTGGTCGGCGAGCACGGCCGTGCGCAGGCAGACGTCGAGGTGTTCACGCCACTGCACGATGCCCGGGACGTCCGAATCAGGCAGCAGCGGACCGCGATACAGGCGGACGGCGGTGGTCAGGTCGCCCGCTTCGAGGGCGGCGAGCAGCTCGACGGCGTCGCAGGCGAGGGGTTCGGTGAGCATGTAGCGGCGGTCGGCGATGCGGCCGTCGGTGGCGGCGCGCAGGCGGGAGACGTCGGCCTTGAGGGTGCTGGAGGACACCGACCGGTCGCCATAGACGGCCTCGTGCAAGCGTTCCGGCGTGAAGCCCTCAGGTTCCAGGGCGAGCAGGGTCAGGATCTCCAGCTGCCGGGGCCGCATCGCCATCTGCTTGCCCTGCTTGTAGAGGCGCGGCACCCCCAGCGATTCCAGCCGGGTATCACCGGCGGGGCGGGACTGTTCGGCATGTACTCGGGCTTCGATGGCTGTCACCAGGGCTCGGACCGTTGTGAGGATGAGCGGATGTGAGCGATCCCAATACGTCGACAAATCCAGCACGCCGAGCTGACGACCGTCGGCGGCGCGGATGGGCGCACAGTAACAGACCCAGCCGTGCAGCGCCTCCACCAGATGCTCGGCGGCCCAGACCGAGGTGGGGCGACCGCTGTGCAGCGACAGCGCGACACCGCTGGTGCCCATGTACGGCTCGTCCCAGCAGCCGCCGGGCGCGAGATTGACCGATTCCGCCCGCCGCCGGACCGATCGGTCGCCACAGCTGAAGAGCACGGTCCCCGTGTCGTCGGTGACCACCGCGACCATGCCCGAATCCTCCGACAGGGCCCGGAGCTCACCGGCCATCTCGGTGATCGGCGTGCGCAATGGCGATTCGGCCCAGCGCGAACCCAATTCGTCCCGATCGGTTCCGGGCGCCACCGCACGCGTCGGATCCACCGTGCGCAGCGACCGCTCCCACGACTCCGCCACCTCGTTGCGCAGCACCACCTCGGTGCCGGGCGGGCGGCCCGAGGAGGCCGTGGTCCACCGCACCCATGCCTTCTCCAACTCCGCCCGCTGGTGCGAAGGGACTGGCAGCTGTGTCATGGCGCAAACTCCTCGCGGTGCGACCGGACCGAGCGATATCCCATGATGGCGCGCGGTCGCATCGCGCGGGCCGCATTCGCCGCAGTCCGTGCGCTAATTCGTTCCGGGCGGCTTCGCAGCCTTCGCCGCCCCGGTTCGGCGCCCTCGAACGGTTCCGAATTCCACTGGTAGACAAGAAGTCATGGTCCTCCCTTTCCGCTTCGGCGTGAACCTGCTGACCCCCGCATCTCGCCCGGAATGGATCGAGAAGTGCCGTCGCGCCGAGGGACTCGGCTACGACGTCATCGGAGTGCCCGACCATCTCGGGCTGCCCGCGCCGTTCCCGGCGCTCATGCTGGCCGCGGATGTCACCGAACGGCCGCGGCTGAACACCTTCGTGCTCAATACGCCCTTCTACAACCCGGTTCTGCTGGCCCGGGACGTGGCCGGGCTGGATCAGCTCACCGGAGGTCGGTTCGAGCTGGGGTTGGGGGCCGGGTACGTGCGGGCCGAATTCGAGGCCGCCGGAATGCCGTTCCCGTCGGCGGGTCGCCGCGTCGCGCACCTCGAGGAGACGGTCACGACGCTGCGCCGCCTCTACGCCGATCCGGAGTATCAGCCGCGTCCGGCGCAGCCTTCCGGGCCGCCGCTGCTCGTAGCCGGCTGGGGTGAGCGGGCGCTGGGGCTGGCCGCCGAGTACGCCGACATCGTCGCCTTCACCGGCGCGAGCTCGGCCGACAGCGGGCTGCTCACGCTCGCGGACGCCGACTCGACCGCGAAGAAGACGGACTACGTGCGCGGGCTGCTCGGAAACCGGGCCGACGCCGTCGAATTCAACCTGCTCGTGCAGGGCATCGCCGCACCGGCTGACCGCGAGGCCGCGGTCGCCTACCTCACCGAGCACCTGCCCTTCGGCTACACCGGCGCGCTCGAGGACCTGCCCGTGCTGCTGGTCGGCACCGCCGCGCAGATGGCCGAGGCCCTGCGCGAACGCCGGGAACGCTTCGGGTTCAACTACGTCACCGTGCTCGAGCACAACATGGACCGGTTCGCGCCGCTCATCGAGCTGCTGAAGGGGGAGTGATCCCCGCAGGACTCAGGTGCCCGGGACCGCGTCGGGGGCGATGAACATGTAGCTCTTCTCCTCCACCCGCTGCTTGATGCGCCATTCGCCGTCCATGCGCACGAAGGTGTCGTGATACCAGAGCCCGCACAGCATGAGCTGCCGCGTGCCGTCGGCGGCGGTGACCAGCATCGGGTTGTGGCACATGGTGCGGGCGGTGGCGTTATCGCCCTCCACGCGGATGGAGGAGTTACTGATCATGTGCTGGAAGGCGGAGAAATTCGGCATGACGGTGGCGAGGAACTTCTTGGTGGATTCCACGTCACCGGCCGGGCCGCCCATCGCCGTGTAGTCGATGTGGGCGTCGGGGGTGAAGATTTCGTCCAGCAGCTCCCATTGGTGGGTGTCCACGGCGTGGGAATAGCGGACCATCAGGTCCTCTATTTCCAGGCGGTCCGAAATCTCCTGCAGGGACAGCATGGTGCCTCCGAGTGGTGCCGATAACTGTTCAGGGACGGTGGGCCAGCGTACGGCGAGGCGGACGTTGATCTTGCCGTTTCCGAAAGATATTGCAGGCGAATGGGATCAACCGAGGCCAGCGCCCCGCCAACCGTCCGGAGCAGCGGGTTTGCTTACCGCCGACCTACCGGTCACTACCGCGCCATACCGGCGGCTACCGATTTCTGCCCCTCAAAAGAGGAGGCAATCGTCGAGCGCACCTACCGCGAACTACCGCCCACTACTGCCGCTTTCGGCCCGAACTCGACCACCAGCAGCGCTTGAACAGGCGTCGAACCTCAGTCGGCTGACCATATCTCGAGCGGCCGGTATCCAGTGTTTGCAGTACAGCCTTGCTGGCGTGTCGTCGATCCGACACGCCAGCGAGATTCCCGGGCCAGCAATCTACCGGCAAACCCCTCGGGCTGGACGGCATCGCTGAGAGGACCCAACTCGTGAGCGCCCGACACACGCGCGAATGCCGATGGTCATCCGGGGCACGCGACACGGCCCCCAGAGCTTGAAACTCAAGCTATGGCTTGTCCTCAAAGCCATATGAGGAGGGTGGCCAGGTCGAGCATGCCTCGGTAGGAGGTTGCTGTCTTGTCGTAGCGGGTGGCGATCGCTCGGTACTGTTCGAGCCGGTTGAAGCAGCGTTCGACCACGTTGCGGCGTCGATAGGCGATCGGGTCGAACACCGGTGGACGGCTACCGTTTCTGCCGCGGCGACGACGATTGGCCTGCTGGTCGATGCGTTCGGGAATCGTCGCGGCAATACCGCGACCGCGCAGGTGCTCGCGGATGGCGCGGGTGGAATAACTCATGTCGGCCAGTACTCGCCGCGGCCGTGTCCAGGGCCGGCCCTCCGGATTCCCCCTTCCTGGACCGGCTTTCGTCGTTTCCGGCGGTAGCAACGCGAGATGGCCGAAAAAGACTCGGCCCCAGCCCGTTTGGCGTCTGCGCTGCCAAGCCGATAGATTGACCGTTCGAAATATGGACACCCGTTTATGTGTCTCTCCAATAAGATGGCCGCCGCCGGTACGCCCCGCCAACGAATGCCCGGCGGCCGACCATGAGAGCCACTTCTCCGCTGAGACGTCCCCGACTACAGCATTTCGGCGTACATGCGGCCGTCGAGGATTCCGAACTCGATCCGGCAGGGGAACGCCGACGGGTGCCCGGCCGCAACAGCGTGCAGGTTCCCCCCGATGACGGTGGTCGCCCAGTCTCGCAGCTGCTCGGGTAGCTGGTACCGCGCGCCGTTGGTTGCCCGCAGATACAGGGTGTCGGCGCCGGCGGGGTCGTAGATGCCGACGGCAGCGACGTCGAGGATCATCCCCGTCTGCTGCGGCGTGGCGATCATGGGCGGCTCGAGTGGTGTCATGCCAGGAAGATAATGCTGGCAGCGGGCACTGGGGACCGCTCTGATCAATACGGCCCGATACGTCCGAGTCGGTCTCTGCTCCCGTCCAACGGACGCCGTTCAATGTCCAACGAGACAGCGTGACCGGATCGCAGCGCACTATGTGTCCACGGATGGATGGTCGCAGTGACGCAGCCGATCACCCACCTGGATGGGTGCTGGTTCCCGCCGACACCCACCACCAGCCCATCATGGATCCCTATGTCTTCCAGTTGAGGAGCTCCAGCACGGTGCAGGTGATGAGGTCCCCTGATTCGCTGCTCGCCGTCAACTGGGTCTTGCTGGTCGTCTTCGCTCATACCGGATTTGACGCGCCGAGCACGCCGGCGGTTGCATGCGACAGGCGCCGATATGCGGAACCCGGTGCGAACCACATCGGACGTGCATCGGACCCCGATCCGAGCTGGATCGCATCCGCGCCGCGTTCAACCAGCACGATCGGGTGGTGATCCTGACCGACGAGCAGAGCGGCTGGGGTGGTGATCCTGGATCCGCGATGCCGAAGGAGGTCCCGCTGTACACGTGGAACCTCGCCGGCTACCGGATGGTCACGCTGCGGGTGGCCCGAACCGGCACACCTTCGGTGGTCTCCCGGACTCGTGCTTCGCCTTGATCGAACTCATTGAGCGGGGCCGTGATTCGGATTGGCCCATTTGAATGACACGCATGGGTGATGTCAAATCAAGCGCGAGATCCGGCTGGCGGTCCAGGACGTCAAGGCCGGCCCGGCACTGTACAAGCCGCTGGCCCAGGTCGGTGACTTGGTGGTGGGCGCGTACGCCAAGCTGGGCGGCGGCGACACCTCCGGGGTGACCGATTTGGAGAATTCGATCGACTCGATCGAGGCGCAGGCGAAGGGCGCGGGCGACGCGATCACCGAGCCCGCCAATACCGACCCCAACTCTGTACCGAACTAACTGTCGGAACCGTTCCCGTCCGACATCCGGGCGGTAATTCGACAGGAGAGCCGAATGCGCGATGCCGACAGCCATCCCATCTTCTCTCGATGCCTCGCCTGTACCAACCGCATCCACTGGGTGGAATGCCCGACCGGCGGGTGGTGGAAGCATGACAAGCATCCCGGCGACGACCACGACGCGGTCTCGCCGTTGCGCGTGTTGGAAGAGAGGGACGACAGCGGCAACTGCGTGGTCGTGGGAACCACCATATGACCGCGACCCTCCGTTGAGCACCGCCTGGGTCATCTCCGAACCCGGCGGCTGAGCTGCGCCATGGCGTCGAAGTAGAAGTCCGCGGCGTCCGGCAGCTCGGCGAGCAGGCGTGGCGCCTCCCAGCCCTGGCCCGTGAAGGTTTCGGCGAGGATGCGGTGTTGGGCCGCGGTGTCGCGGCGCTGCTGGTGGGGCTCGCGCAGGCGCTCATCGACCCCGAAACCGCCCCCACCGGAGCGGAACTCGCCGAGGGGCTGCGTCGGATCGCCGGGCTGCCGGCGAGTAGGCGACCCCGCGCCCCGTCGCCGATCGGGAGTGGGGCAGGGTGAGGCGGTGCCCAGCATTGTCTTGGACCGGGTCAGTCTCGGCCACGGATCGACCTCGGTGCTCGTCGAGGTCGATGCCACCTTCGCGGCCGGGCGGTGCACGGCCGTGGTCGGACCGAGCGGGGCGGGCAAGACGACCCTGCTGCGGCTGCTGAATCGGTTCGGGGAACCCGACAGCGGACGGGTGCTGCTGGACGGGATCCCGGTGGCCGACCTGGATGTGCTGACGCTGCGGCGGCAGGTGGGGTTGGTGCCGCAGCGTCCGGTGTTGCTCACCGACACGGTCGGCGAGGAGGTGTGCGTGGGGCGGGCCGTCGATTCCGAGCGGGTGGGCGAATTGCTCGGGGCGGTCGGCTTGCCCGACGGGTTCGCGGCGCGCCGCTGCGCCGAGCTGTCCGGGGGTGAGGCGCAACGGGTTTGCCTGGCGCGGGCGCTGGCGGTGGAGCCGCGGGTGCTGCTGCTCGACGAGCCGACCTCGGCGCTGGACGGGGCGTCGGCGGTGGCGATCGGTGCGTTGATCCGGGCGCATGTGGCGGCCGGCGGCAGCGTGGTGCTGGTCAGCCATGATCCGGGATTCGTGGCCGAGGTGGCGGACGAGGTGTGGACGCTGGCCGCCGGGCGGCTCACGCGCGGTGCGGAAGCGGGGAATCAGCCATGACCCAGGGACTTTCGGTGCCCGACTGGACGGGCGTCGGCGCGTCGCTGGTCCTGGTCGCGCTGGCGGCGGCCATCGCCTACCGGCAGCAGCTGCATCTGACCCGCGAACTGCTGATCGCGGCGGCCCGGGCCGGGGTGCAGCTCGTCGCGGTGGGCGCGATTCTGCTGATCCTGTTCCGCCACACCGGATTGCCGGGCGCGCTGGGCTGGGTGGTCCTGATGATCGTCATCGCCGGGCAGGTGGCCGGGCGACGCGGGGCGGGGCTGCCGCACGCGACGCGCTCGGCGACCATCGGCGTGGCGTTCGGCGCTTCCATCACCCTGGGGGCGCTGATCGCGCTCGGCATCATCTCCACGCAGGCGCGGGTGGTGGTGCCGGTGGGCGGCATGATCGTGTCGTCGGCGATGCAGTCGACCGGAATCGCTCTGCGCCGCCTGGTCGAGGACGCGCGCCGGGCCCGCGATGCCGTGGAAGCGCGGCTGGCACTGGGTCTTTCGGCGTACCAGTCGTTCCTGCCGAATCAGCGTTCGGCGCTGCGCACCGCGCTGGTCCCGGCCATCGACTCGACCAAGGTGGTCGGTCTGATCAGTCTGCCGGGCGCGATGACGGGTCTGATTCTGGCGGGCGTGGATCCGCTGACGGCCATCCGCTACCAGATCGTCGTGATGTACATGCTGCTCGCGGCCACGACCCTGGCCGCGCTGGCGGCCACACGGGTGGCCGAGCGGACCCTCTTCGACGGTGCACAGCGCCTGGTCCGGCTGCCCGACTGACGACCGTCCGGCCCGCAAAATCCTAATGAGTGAGATTTCAAATGCGAGCTCAAACGTCCGAAATGCCGTTATCGTTACGATGTCGTCGGTAAAATGCTTGGGGGATAGGTAGTTTCGTATGGAAGCGATCGAGTTCTTCATGCCGTTCGGCGCTGCGGGGGTCAATCCCGCGGAGCCGGAAGCCGAAGCGGGGATGTGGTCCTGGCTGGAGGCCTACGGGCTGGTTCCCACCGAGCCCACCCGGCGTCGCATGGAACGCACCCGCCCGGCGCGCATGTACGCCCTCTGGTGTCCGAGCGCGGACCCCGAGGAGCTCACGCTGCTGAGCCAGTACACCGCATGGGCTTTCATCGTCGACGATCAGTTCGACATCGAAATTCCCAATCCGCGCCGGTGTCTGGAGGCCATTACCGCCATCGAGGCCGTACTGGACGGTACGACAACACCTTCCGGCGTGCTGGCGATCGCCTTGGCCGACCTGTGGCCGCGCCTGTGCCACGGCCGGTCGGCGGCTTGGCGGCGGAGCGTGCGCCGGGAGATCCACGACTGGCTGTGGACCTACTACACCGAGAGCGTCGGCCGACTATCGGGCAATCTGCCCGACCTCGAGACCTACCGCGCACATCGGCGAGACGGTGTGGCGCTGTTCGTGTTTCTCGATATCAGCGAACGGGCCGAGGGCGTGGACCTGCCCGCCGCCGTCCGCCACCTGCCCGCCATGCGCAGCCTGCGGGTGGCGGCCGTCGAACACATGGGCCTGTTCAACGATGTGCTGTCGGTTGCCTCGGACGAGGCCTCCGGCTACCTCTACAACTCGGTACTGCTCGCGCAGTATCACCACGGGCACAACAGAGCTCAGGCCCGGCAACTGGTCAACGGCATGCTCTCCGAATGCGTCGAGCACATGATCGAGGCGGTGCAACGCTTGCCGACCGAGCTCGACGATGCCGGCCTCACCGGCCGCGAACGCGCGGACGCCCTGGTCACCGCCCAGAATTACACCATCTATGTGCGCGCCAACCACGACTACCACTATCAGGCGGCCCGCTACACGAGCGCACCCGCGGAGGCGCTCGAGCACGGCCTGCCACTGACCTGAAGCAGGAAACCTTCCGGCGTTGCCGAAATGAAATCCGCAGGCAACCCTCAGGTTTCAGACTGTGATGGGACCATGAGCTTCTTCTGAGCATGGCTGCCCAGCCGCCATCGGGTGGCTGCGGCAACCGTGTCCGAGCGAGCGGGGCCGATTATGCGAGCGTCGAAACCGATCCGATTCACCGCAGGACAGCACGCCGAGGGCAAGCGCCGATGGAGCCTGTCCCGTCCGGCCGCGGCCGCCCTGGCCGACCGTGACGAAACCTGCGCCCGCGCACCCGAATCCCTATCGCACCCGCTCGACGTGGACACCGAGCGGAGAGCTCGCAGACGCCTGTCCGAGGCCCGGATCGCCATCGACCCGGTGCTGCGCTCGGCGGTCGGCGCGCTGGCCGAACCCCTGGATGTGATGGCCGGGTACCACTTCGGGTGGTGTGATCCCGAGGGGCGGACGGTCACCGGCGCGCAGGGCAAGGCGC
>NZ_JBHZCS010000004.1:135602-151605 GCF_042755705.1 Nocardia sp. NPDC059154 | reverse complement strand
CACCTTCGCGGCGGACACGGCCTGCGGCGGCGCGGTCGAAGAGTCGGTGCACGCCGCCGCGGCCGTCGAACTGCTGCACAACTTCTCGCTCGTCCACGACGACGTCATGGACACCGATCCGTTCCGGCACGGCCGGCCGACGGTCTGGCGCATCTGGGGCGAGACCAATGCGACGCTGCTCGGTGACGCGCTGCAGGCGGTCGCGCTCGGCGTGCTGTGTGACGGCGCACCCGAGACCGTCACCTCCGAGGCGGTCATCCGGCTGGCCAAGGCCACGGTCACGCTGTGCCGGGGCCAGTACGCGGACTGCGCCTTCGAAACCCGGCCCACCGTCAGCGTCGACGAGTACCTGGCCATGGCCGCCGGGAAGACCGGTGCGCTACTGGGCTGCGCCTGCGCGCTGGGCGCGCTGTGCGCCGGGGCCGACCACCGCGTGGTGTCGGCCATGCATACCTTCGGCATCGAGATCGGGCTCGTGTTCCAGCTCGTCGACGACTTCATCGATATCTGGGGCGATCCGGAGATCACCGGAAAACCGGCGCACAGCGACCTGATTCACCGCAAACAGTCCTTCCCCGTGGTGTGCGCCCTGGAATCGGATACCGCGGCCGGCCGCGAGCTGGCCCGCCTCTACCACGCCCGCCATCCCATGACCGCGGCCCGCGCGGCCCGGGCGGCGGACCTGATCGAGCAGGCGGGCGGCCGCCAGCGCACCCTGCGCCGCGCGACCGCCGCCCTGGACGCCGCATTCGCGGCCCTGCCCGGCGATCTCGCCTCCGACGACCTGACCGCCCTGGCCCAGCTGATGGCACACCGCGATCACTAGGACGCCGGGACCGTCAACATGGTGCCGCCCCCACCCGTTCGGCCGATCGCGAACGGATGCGCCGATGCCAGGACGGATCCGTACCCTCTGACGGATGAGCACACCCTCGGCGACCTCACCGTGGACACCCCTGCGCATCAATACTTTTCGCGCCCTGTGGATCGCCTCGATCGCGTCCAATGTCGGATCCTGGATGCACCTGGTCAGCGCCTCCTGGCTGATGACCACGCTGACCGGATCGGCCGCGCTGGTGGCATTGCTGTCCACCGCCAATGCCCTGCCCAGTTTCGTGCTGGCCCTGCCCGCGGGTGCGCTCGCCGACATCCTCGACCGCCGCCGCCTGATCCTGTTCACCCAGGCGTGGCAGCTGGTGGTGGCGGCGCTGCTCGGCGCACTCACGCTGTCGCACAGCGTGAATCCGGCGTTGCTGCTGACCGCGACGCTGCTACTCGGCACCGGTGCGACGCTCGGCATGCCGGCTTTCAGCTCGATCACCCCCGAGCTGGTGCCCGCCGCGCAGTTGCCCGCCGCGATCAGCCTCAACTCGGTGGCGATGACGGCCTCGCAGGCGATCGGACCGGCCATCGGCGGCGTGCTGGTGGCCGCGGTCGGCTCCGGCGGCGTCTTCCTGCTCAATGCCGCGTCGTTCCTGGGAGTGCTTGCGGTGGTGTATGTCTGGCGCCGCCGGCCCGCCGCGACGGCACTGCCGCCCGAGCATCTCACCACCGCCATCCGCACCGGCCTGCGCTATGTGGCCAATGCGCCCGAACTGCGCGCGGTGCTGGTTCGCGCCGCCGCCTTCGTGCTCTGCTACGGCGCGCTGCCGTCACTGCTGGCCGTGGTGACCCGGGTGCGTCTGCATCAGACGGCGACCACCTACGGTCTGCTGCTCGGTGTACTCGGGGTCGGTGGCGTGTCCGGCGCACTGGTGCTACCGCGCATCCGGCAGCGCTATTCCCCCGATCGGATCGCGCTGGCCTGCAGTCTGCTCTACGCCGCCTGCCTGCTGACGGTCGCGCAGCTGACTGCCTTCCCGCCCGCGCTGCCGGTGCTGTTCCTCGCGGGCATGGCGGGCATGGGTGTGATGTCGACGCTCAATATCGCGGCACAATCGGTGCTGCCCAGCTGGATTCGCGGTCGCGGACTGGCGGTGTTCCAGCTGGTGTTCCAGCTCGGCTTCGCGGTGAGCGCGGCCGGCTGGGGTGCGGTGGCTGGCACCGCGGGACTGCCCACGGCACTCACCGCGGCCGGGGTGGCGCTCGCGGCGCAGACGGTGCTGGGCCTGTGGTTCCGGCTCGCGGCCGCCGAGCAGATCGATGTCCAGGCCGCGCACGTGCTGGAACCGTACGTGCCGCTGTCGCTGGCCCCCGATGACGGCCCGATCATGCTCACCGTCGAGTACCGCATCCCCGCCGAGCACCTGGCCGACTTCCACGCCGCCATCCCCGACCTGCGGCGTTCCCGCCGCCGTGACGGGGCCATGCACTGGGCGATGTACTCCGATCCGGTCGACCCGGACCGTCACGTCGAGACCTTCATGAGCCCGTCGTGGGTGGAGCACGAGCGCCTGAGCCAGCGGGTCACCGGGACGGACGCGCTTGCGGTGCAACGGATTCGGTCATTGCACGTGGGTGAGGAGGATCCGGCGCTGCGGGCGCTGGTGAGCGACCGGGTGCATCGGGGCTGACAGCGGCAGGGCTGAAAACAAAAGTACGTGTAACCCTGGGTTACACGTACTTTGTTTTAGGAAGAATTTTTGATGAGGTAGGCGAACTGTATCAGAGCCTCCGGATGCGCGCCATCCACGCCGCAACATCCACCAGGCCCGCGGGGGACACCTCGAGGCCCACCGCCTGATCGGCGACGGTGGCGGTGACCCGGCCGCGGTAGCGGGTCGGTTCCAGGCTCTCCAGTTCCCAGCCCGCGCCGAAGGATTCCCGGATCACCGTGTCGCTGATGCGGGGGCCGAAGCCGGGTTCGGCGTCGGAGAGCGCCAGAACGTGGACCACGCCGCCGGGCTTGCAGACGGCGTGCAGGCTGCGGACGTAGGCGGAGCGGGCCTCGGGTTCGGTGCCGAAGACGTGGAACAGGGCGCTGTCGACCACGGTGTCGAAGGCGGGCGCGGAACCTGGAGGATCACCCGCGAAGTCGGCATTGCCACCGAGGGCCAGGGCATCGGCGACCTCGAAGCGGACGGCCGGGACGCCCTGGGCGGCGGCATTCGCGCGGGCGTATTCGATTGCGCTGGGGGAGAAGTCGACGCCCAGGACGTCGTAGCCGAGGCGGGTGAGCAGGATGGTGTGCTCGCCCGCACCGCAGCCCGGCTCGAGGACGCGGCCGCGGATCTCGCCGGCGCGTTCCAGTGCCACGATGGCGGGTTGCGGTTCGCCGATCACCCAGGGCGCGGTGTCCTCGTCGTAGACGGTGTTCCAGATTTCTACCGGTCGAGTCATGGTTCCACCCTGCAACCTCGACCGCACTCGAGGTCAATCCCCGCATAGCCCCCAACCGGAGCGGACCGACCGCCCACAATGTGGACATGCCCAAGTCTTGTCTGCTGCTGCAGCTGCGACCCGAGCAAGCGGCCTCCGACCAGGAGTACGAAGCGATCCTCGACGCGGGCGGGCTCGCGGCCGCGGACGTGGTGCGGGTCGAGATGAATCGCGGCATGCCCGATCTCGAGCTCGACGACCACTGGGCGGTGATCGTCGGCGGCGGGCCGAGCAACCTCAGCTACCCCGAGGCCAAGAAGTACGACTATCAGCGGGTCTTCGAACCCGAGCTGAAGAAGCTGCTCATCGAGATCGTGCGCCGCGACATCCCGTACCTGGGCGCGTGCTACGGGTTGAGCATCCTCGCCGACGTGCTCGGCGGGCCGGTCGGCACCGAGCGCTACGGCGAGACGCCCGGCGCGACGACCATCGAACTCACCGAGGACGCGGCGAAAGACCCGCTGCTGCACGGACTTCCGGATACATTCCGGGCCTTCGTCGGGCACAAGGAGTCCTGCCAGGACGTTCCGCCGGGTGCGGTGCTACTCGCGCGTTCGGCCGTCTGCCCGGTACAGGCGGTGCGGGTCGGGGAGAATGTCTACGCCACCCAGTTCCACCCCGAACTCGACGGCCGGGGCCTGGCGCTCCGCATCGAAATCTATCGGCACGAAGGCTATTTCGACCCGAGTGAGGCCGACTCCCTGACCGAACTCGGGCACCGTGAGCACATCACGGTGCCGCAGGAGATTCTGCGGCGCTTCGTCGCCCGGTACCGGGGGTGAGGGCGGGGCGGACAGGCGCGGAACCGCGCCGTGTCAGCACGGCGGTGGCGGCGAAGAGGGCGAGCGTGAGCCAGATGTAGGCGTTGTGGTCCAGGACGGCGAAGGGGCCGCGGCTCGGGAGGTCGAAAACGCTGCCGTAGTGCAGGTCCAGCAGCTCGAAGACGCCGCCCGAGCAGACGAGGAAGACGCCGAGCAGGCCCGCCACGGTCGGCAGGGAACGGTGGCGCAGGGCGAGGTCGGCCAGGCAGATGAGCAGGGGAGCCAGCCAGACCCAGTGGTGGATCCAGCTGTACGGGGAGACGACCGTGCTGGTCAGACCACACAGGACCACGGCGGGAAGTTCACGGCCGGTGACCGAGAGACGGCGGGCCAGGATCAGGCAGACCACCGCGATGGCGAGAGCGGCGGCGGCCCACAGCAATTGGATGCTGCCGACAGCGCCCAGGGTGCGGGCGAGCATGCCGCGTAGAGATTCGTTCTGCGGGTTCTCGGGGACACCGACCCGGGCAGGGTCGGCGAAGGCGCCGCTCCAGAACGTCAGCGAATCCTTCGGCAGCACGGCCAGGCCGATCACCATGGTGGCGACCAGCGCGCCGGTGGCGGTGGCGGCCGCCCGGAATCGACGAGTCACCAGTAGGTAGACGATGAAGAACGCCGGGGTCAGCTTGATGCCGGCCGCGATACCGGTCAGCACGCCTTTGCAGCGGGAGGAATCGGCCAGCACCAGGAGCAGCAGCAGGATATTGACCTGCCCGAAGGCCTCGGTCTCCCGGATCGGCTCACACAACAGCAGCAGAGCGGCAGCGGCAGGGCCCACGATCAGCATGCGGCGGTCGCGCCGATAACCGAGCACCGACAGTGCCGCCCAAACAGATCCGGTGAGCATCGCGAAATTCGCGAGTCCGCCGGCCCAGGTGAAGACCGACCCGTGCAGCCACGCCAGCGGCACGAACATCAGCGCCGCGAACGGGGTGTACACGAACTCCCACACCCCGCGCGTGTGCCCCCGCAACGGGGTGTCGTACACCGAAACATCGTGCACCACACGGTCTGCCGCGATCTGATACACGCCGAGATCGACCAGGTGCAGCATCGCGCGGGGCGCGGCCAGCAGCTGACCGAGGTAGTACCACCCGGCCAGTCCACCCAGCACCGCTACGAGCCACACCACGACCAGCGGAATCGAGCGCCGTTGCGGCGCATCCTGATTCGTGGCCATCACCTGTTCGGCCGTCGACAACGGCATCCACACACCCCCGCTTCCGGGCTTCCGATTGCCCGCCCCACCGTAGTGACGGGCTCACCTGATCGCCAGCCGGCCCCAGCGCGTGCGGACCGTGCGGGAGTGTCGACATTGCCGGTTACGACCGGTCGGCGCAGGGATATGGGTCGTGACGATCGGCGGCTGACCTTGGCCGAGGTCCACCGATCACACCCTGGCCGACCGCTTGATGGCGTCGCGGGGCATTGTCTCCGACGCGCCACTGTCTCCCGCCCGACCAGGCGTGACGAACATCGTCGTTGCGGCGGGCGGTGAAGCGCCCGGCCTGTTCAGCGCCGCCCGCAGCTTGTCCTCGAACGCGTGCAGTGTGGCCGTCGAAATCGGGCGGGCGGGTGGTTTCTGCTCCGGCGTGGGGTCAGCGCCCGCGACCGCTCCTGACGGAGTTGAGGGATCGGCTCAGGCACGGAGGAGGACCTTCAGGGAGCGACGGTCGTCCATGGCACGGTAGGCGTCGGGGGCGTCATCGAGGGAGAGTTCGGTATCGAAGACCCTGCCGGGGTTGACGGTGCCGTCGAGGACCGCCGGGAGCAGGGTTTCGATGTAGGCGCGGGCGGGTGCGGGGCCGCCGGTGAGAGTGATGTTGGGGCCGAAGAGGTCCCACCCGACCGGGGCGTCGTTGTATTGAGGAAGGCCCACGCGGCTGATCACGCCGCCCGGGCGGACCACGCCCAGGGCCTGTTCGTAGGCGGGCATGTGGCCGACCGCTTCGATGACGACGTGGGTGCCGTCGCCCCGGGTCAGTTCACGCACCGCGGCGACGCCCTCGGCTCCGCGCTCGGCGACCACGTCGGTGGCGCCGAATTCGCGTCCCAGATCGGTGCGCTCCTGGTGGCGGCCCATGAGGATGATCCGGGGTGCACCCAGCTGCCGCGCGGACAGGACGCCCATGAGGCCGACCGCGCCGTCGCCGATCACGGTGACCGTGGTGTCCGCGGTGACCCGGGCCTTCACGGCGGCGTGGTAGCCGGTGCCGTACACGTCCGACAGCGTCAGCAGCGACGGGACCAGCGGCGACTTCTCTTCGACCGGTACCGGGACGAGGGTGCCGTCGGCGAGCGGCACCCGCACGGCCTCGGCCTGGCCACCGCGCACGTCGCCCGCGTTCCAGAAACCGCCATGGCGGCAAGAGGTTTGCAGGCCCTCACGGCAGAAATCACAGGTGCCGTCCGACCAGGCGAAGGGGGCGATCACGAAATCACCCTTCCCGACCGTGCGGACCTCGCTCCCGACGTCCTCCACGACTCCCACGAACTCGTGGCCCATCGATTCGCCTCGCTCCGACACGGGCATGTTGTGGTACGGGTGCAGATCGGAACCGCACACGCAGCTGCGGACGACACGGACCAGGGCGTCGGTGGGGTGTTGGACGACGGGATCGGGAACGTCGATGACGCGGACGTCACCGGCACCGTACATGTAGGTCGCTCGCATGAGACTCCTTCGCTCGATACCGATGCCAGTCAGGGTTGCGGGAAGTGCGCGGCAGCAGTCCGGCCCTTCCCGGTGGGCGGGTTGTTCAGGCGTTCCATGCGCTCTCCTCCGATCGGAGAGGACGTCATAGCTAATTATTTGCCACCTGCCGATTCCGCTGCCGGCCGACCCGGTCTATCCCGATGGTTCGCGTGTCAGGGCCGTTCGTAGCGGCCGGTGAGTTTGCCGCGGGCGATCACATGCCCGCTGACGGCTGCGAGCACGGCGGGCAGCGTTGCGCCATCGGTCAATCCGCTCGGCTGGTCGAGCGCCACGAGCTGGAAGACGTAGCGGTGCGGTCCGTGACCGGGGACGGGGCGTGGACCGGCGTACCCTCGGCGGCCGAAGCTCCCGGTGCCCACCCTGATGCTGCTCGTCTCCCCGTCATTCGAGCCGAGCGCTCCCTCCTGGACGCTGGTGATGCGCGGATCGATTCCGGTGAACACGCCGTGCACAACCGGACGACGCAGAGGAGCGTCGGGGTCCTCGATGATCAGGACCAGCTCGACGGCCTCGACCGGCACACCCGACCAGTGCAGTGGTGGGGATACGTTGTCTCCCACGCCTGTTCCTGCGTGCAGACGCGGAATGTCCCCGCCGTCAACGAAAGCGGCACTGCCCACCATCAGGGTTTCGGGTGCATGCTCGACAGCCGGATCGAACCACGCCGTGCGGCCGATTCCGGCTCGCACCGGCCGCAGGAGTCTTCCGATCAAACGAATTGCCATGGCTGGTCCGATTCTGTGGGGTCGGTTGCGGTCACGACAGGAAGCCCTGCTCGGCCAGGCGCGCGAGAATCCCTCCGCTACTGATGATTTCCAGCAGCAACGGCGGCAGGGGGCGGCCCAGGCCACTGATACCGGTGGACTCGTTTCTGTACGTGCCCGTCGCGAGATCGAAAGTGCCGGTCTGGCCGTCCTGGAAGTGCTCGGTGATTCCGGGTGCGGTGATCGCGGGCAGTCCAGCGTTCACGGCGTTGCGGAAGAACAGCGAGTTGAAACTCTCCGCGACCACGGCGGCGACGCCCAGCTGTTGGAAGAGGGCGGCGACCGGGCGGGAGGAGCCGACGCCGAAATTCGTTCCGGCGATGACGATGTCGCCGGGGGTGACGAGATCGGTCCAGCCAGGGCGTACCTGGTAGAAGATGTGCCGGGCGGCCTCGGGTAGCTCGAGCTTCATGGCGAAGGCCGGGTACATCGCATCGGTGTCGAGGGAGTCGCCGAAGACCCAGACGCGGCCGGTGATGGTGGTGCTCATGCGGTGACGCTCCTGGGGTCGGTGATGTAGCCGGTGATGGCGGAGGCCGCGACGGTGGCGGGTGCGGCCATGTAGATCTCGGCCTCGGTGCTGCCCATGCGGCCGGTGAAGTTGCGGGTGCTCGAGGTCAGGCAGACCTCGCCGGGTCCGACCACGCCCATGTGGTAGCCGAAGCAGGCGCCGCAGGTCGAATTGGTCACCACCCCACCGGCATCGGCGATGTCCTGCAGGTATCCCAGTCGCATGGCGTCCCGGTAGACCTGCTGGGAGGCGGGCGTGACCAGCAGCCGGACGCCGGGGGCGACGGTCCGGCCGCGCAGGATCTGCGCGGCGATGCGGAGATCTTCGAGCTGGCCGTTGGCGCAGGACCCGATGAACGCCTGGTCGATGCGCCGGGGCTCGACCTGCGAGACCGGAACCCCGTTGCGGCTCACCGTGCCCGGGCGGGCGACGTACGGTTCGAGGCCGGACAGGTCGATGGTGCGGATGTCGGCGTATTCGGCGTCCGAATCCGCGTCGGCGGCAACGAAATCCGTCGCCCCACGCGCGGCGAGAAACTCGCGTAGCAGGTCGTCGACACCGAAAGTGGCGAAGTCGGCGGAGATTTCGGCGGCCTGGGTGGCGATCGTGCGCCGGTCGTTGAGCGGGACCGTCGGCAGGCCCGGCCCGCCGAATTCGAGATTCTGGTTGGTGGCGTCACCGTAGGTGTCGGCGAGATAGAGGAAGACGTCCTTGCCGCCGACCTCCGGCGGGAGCGCGCCGGTGAGTTCGTAACGCACCGTGGGGGCGAGTTCGAACCAGGTGGCGCCGGTGCACAGGATGGAGTACACCTCGGCCGGGCCGAGTCCGCGGGCGGCGGTGTTGTACGCGCCGCCCGCGCAGGTGTGCGAGTCGGTGCAGGCGAGCACCTCGCCGGGACGGGCCAGCCCGTTCTCGGCGATGACCTGGTGGCAGATGCCGTGCCGGCCGACATCGTAGAAGTGCTCGATCCCGAAGTCCGCCACGAACTTCCGCGCCTTCGGACCGCCCGCGGCATCCTTGAGCGACGGCGCCGGTACAGCGTGGTCCATGACGACCGCGACCTTGCGGGGATCATGGATGCGGCGGGGCTGTTGCCACAGCGTGGCGAACTGCAGATCGATCAGCACGCACATGTCGACGTCGACGGTCACGATGTCCCCGGGCCGGACCCGCGGCACACCCGCCTTGCGGGCCAGCAGATTCTCGATCATGGTCATGCCCATGGGTCAGGCTCCTTCACGGTAGCGTTCGCCCAGCTCCGACCATTCGGCCAGACCGACGAGGTTGAAGAACTCGGCAGGTTTCGCGGGCAGCAGCGGCCCGGGATCGCGCCCGGCGAGGTCGGCCAGGCCGGTGAGCATCGCGTACGCCGCGGCGCCCAGCGGCAGCGAGGGGTGGATGGCGATCGAATAGCCCAGTTCCCGCAGGCGCGTGGCGGATTCGATCGGGGTGAGGCCGCCCAGGACGAGATTGATGAGCAGGGGAGCGGACACCTCCTGCGCTATGCGCTCGATCTCGGCGGTGCCCTGCGGCGCCTCGACGAAGATCACGTCGGCGCCCGCCGCCGCGTAGGCATTGGCCCGGTCGATGGCGGCATCGATACCGAGCGGGCCGCGGGCGTCGGTGCGGGCGATGACGACCAGGTCCGGGTCCGTGCGCGCCTCCAGTGCGGCGGCGAGTTTGGTGACGAACTCCCCGGTCTCGATCAGCTCCTTGTCGGGCAGGTGCCCGCACTTCTTGGGAGAGGCTTGGTCTTCGAGCTGGATCGCGGCGACGCCGGCGGCCTCGTATTCGCGTACGGTGCGAACGACATTGAGCGCGGTGCCGTATCCGGTGTCGGCATCGGCAAGCAGCGGGATGTCGCCGAGGACGCGCACCAGCATCCGGGCGCGCTCGACCATTTCGGTCTGGGTCACCAGCCCGATGTCGGGGAGTCCGAAACCGCTGGCGGCCACGCCCGCGCCGGTCAGGTAGGCGGCGGGAAAGTCCAGCCGGCGGACCAGGGAGGCGGACAAGCCGTCGAATACGCCGGGGGCGACGATGATTTCGGCACGGTCGGCGAGGGCGGCGCGTAGTCGCGCCAGCGATGGGGTGGTCATCGGTGGTGATCCTGTTCCAGGTTGTCGAGGGCGCCGGCGACGGGCGCGGCGAGCAGGTCGGCCAGCTCGCGCAGATCGGCGAGTTCGTCGATGCCGAGCACTGCCCGCTGGGTGGCGTCGAGCCGATCGGGCGAGACCAGGGGACCGACGAGGGAGCGGTACTTGGCGACGAGTTCGTCGTCGGTGACCGGGTCGGCGGGGCCGCCGTGCGGCTGGACGATCCGCTGTGCGAGCACCGTGCCATCGGTGAGGGTGATCGCCAGTTCGGTGGCGAAACGTTCATGGACAGGGCCGTTCTGGATGTTCTCGTCCAGTTTCACCTCGATCTTGCCCAGCAGCTCCCAGACATCGTCCGCGTCCAGCCGGGCCGGGGTGAACTGCGGCGGCAGCACCTGGCCGTCGAGCAGCGCGACCGCCGCGGCGTAGCCGAGATTCATCTGCGCGCCGATGGCCGTCAACGGCCGTTCCGGCTCCCACCAGCCATGGTGGTAGACGGTGTGGCCGACGCGAATCTCGATGTGCGCGACCGACTTCGGGTCGATGTGGTGGCGGGCGCGCAGCTCCAGCGCCGCCTGGACGGTGCCGTGCAGCCCGCCCTGGGCCGCATACGACTTCACCATGATGAGCTCGGTGTGCCAGCCCTCGCCCAGACCGGCGATCACCTGGGCAGGGTCCGGGTCGTGGCCCTCGCCGAAGACCGACAGGTAGCCGCCGTAGGGCCGATCGAAGACCTGCTTGATCCCGGTGTACCCGCCAGCGGCCAGACCGGCCGCGTAATAGCCGTTGCGCGCGGCGAATCCGTGCTGCATGCGCTTGGACATCGCCTCGTACTGGGCGGCCATCAGTCCGGCGGACTGGGTGCCCGCCATGCCGAGCGCGTCCTCGAGCCGGGCGGCGTCGAGCGCGCGCAGCTTTCCGGCAACCATTGCGGCGGTGTGGGTTCCGAAGACCGGGCCGCTGTGCCAGCCGCGGGAGAGCATCTCCGAGCCGTGCAGGGCCAATCCGACGCGTGGACCGACCTCGAACCCGGCGATCGCGGCGGTCAGGGCCGCGGCGCCGGATACCCCGCCGAGCTGCTGGGCGGTTGCGAGCAGGACCGGCAGGATCAGGGAGGTGCTGTGCAGGGGCGCGAGTGGATGGAAATCGTCGAGCTCGAAGCCTTGGGTGAAGGTGCTGTTCAACAGGACCGCCGCGGGCCCGCCGGTGGTGGCCCCGGTTCCGATCACGGTCGCCGCGCCCGTGCCCTCCAGGTCCAGCACCGCCGAGGTGGCGACTCGGGACCAGGGCAGCTGAGCGCCCACCAGACCGCACGCCACACCGTCGAGCAGCAGGTGCTTGGCGCGGGTCCGCACCCGCGCGGGGATCTGCTCGGGCGTCAACTGCTCGACCCACCGGGCCAGCGGTACCGTGACGCCCGTCGTCGTCGATTCGCTCATGTCCTCAGTGAACGGCAGACCATCCGCCTGTCCCCGAAATTGCGGGGGAGTCGCACAATGGGTGCATCCAGTGCGGGAAATCGACGGAACGGATCTGAGTCGTGCGGGAGAGCAACCTCGACGAGGTCGACCTGATGCTGCTCGACGCGTTGCACGCCAACCCCCGGGTCAGCTTCGAACGGCTGGGCCCGGCACTCGGGGTTTCGGCGGCCACGGCCGCGCGCCGGTGGCAGCGACTGTCGGAATCCGGGCGCGCGTGGGTGTCGTCGGTGCCCGGTCCGCAGGTGGCGCTGGTCGGCGCGGTGTGCGAGGTGCGGGCACAGCCGGGCCGGGCGATGGCCGTCGCCGCCGGGCTCGCGTCGATCCCGCAGGTCATCAGTGTCTACGGCACCGACGGCGATTTCGACCTGCACACCCTGGTGCTGTCCGACAGCCCGGCGGCCTTGAGCACCCTGCTGCTCGAGCGACTGCCCGCGGTGCCCGGCATCGTGCGGGTGCGCTCCACCGTGGCGCTGCAGTGGCACAGCGGGGTGCACTGGCGGCTCGGCGCGATCGACCGCGATCAGCAACGGTCGGTCGTCGAGGAGGAGAGTGGCGAGTCGCGAAAAGCGGTGCGCTACCGCACTTTCGAGCCCGGCGACCGGGACCTGTTCCTCGCCCTCCAGCACGACGGCCGGGCCAGGTACCGGGATCTGGCCCGCGAGCTGAACACCTCCGAACATCTCGTGCGCCGGCAGCTCGATGCCCTGATCCGCCGCGGAATGCTCGCTTTCCGAACCGATTTCGCGCGCGGCGCCGGCGGCTGGCAGACCGAGTACGTGCTGTGGCTGTCGGTTCCGCACCAAGACCTGGACGCGGCGGGGACCGAGATCGCCTCCTGGCCGGAAACCCGGATCTGCCTGTCCACGGTCGGGCGGGCGAACATCATGGTCATGGCCCAGGTGCATCGCATCGCGGACCTGAGCGCCATCCTCGGCCGAATCGGCACCGCGCTGACCGATGCGGTCGTCCTCGACCAGCGCCTGGTGCTGCGGGCGTTCAAGTCGTGGGGGCGGCTGCTCGATGGCTCGGGGCACACAATCGGCGTGGTGCCGGTCAATCCGTGGGCGGCGGTGGCGGACGCCTGAGGCGTGTGGATCGAGAGCCGTTGCCGTGCAGCGACTCTCGATCGCTCAGCCGTCGTGGACTGCGATCAGGCCCGGGATCACACCGAGATAGGCGGTGCTGTCCGGTCCGATGGCGATTCCGGCGTAGTTGTTGTTGAACCCGGGGCCGGTGCCGGTGAGCTGCTTCCACACCGTCGCTCCGGTGCGGAAATCCAGGGCCGTGAAGTACCAGGGATCGCTGGCCTGGGTGCCCTTGGTATAGGTGTAGATCAGGCCGGTGGCGAGCGACAGCTTGGGCACGACGGTCGGTGCGGCCTCGGTCGTGTTGGCCCACACCTGATGGCAGCCATTGCCGTCGGGGTCGATGTCGATGCGGGCGAAGCCGGGGGTGGTGGTCTTGCCCAGCAAGGCGGCCTCGGGACCGGTGTAGCCGTAATTGTTTTCGACGATCAGCGCGTTTCCCGCGCTGATCAACGAGTTCTCGGTATCGCTGGCCCCTGACTCGAACACCGGCACGGCGCACACCTGCCGCTGCGCCGCCCCGGGCGCGGTGCGGTAGACCACGACGTTCATCGGGTCGGCGTTGTCGGTGATGGCGACATAGCCGCCGGACAGGAGGGTGGGTGTGGTGCCCGTGCCGTCGTCGACCTGGCCCGGTTTGTGCTGTCCACTGTTGGCGTAGGTGACCCGCCAGGTGACGGCGGGTGCGCCGCCGGGCCCGGCATCGAAACGCAGCAGCTCGCGGTTGGTGGCGATATACACGTCGCCGTCGTTGCCTACGGCGAAGGAGTTCTCGATCTCGCCCTCGGCGCCGTCGCCGAGCCGGATCACCTGTGCGGCACCGGTGTCCAGGTCGAGGGTGCCGACCACGCCGTCGGTCCGGGTGACGAACCACAGCAGCCCGTTGCTGTCGGGCAGCGCCGAGTTGAAGGTCTCCCCGGGCCGCAGCACACCGCTCAGGTCGTAGTCGTGCGCGAGAGTGAAACCGTCGCCGCCGTCGTTCTCGGCGAACACCCGGATGTGGCCGTCGCGGGAGGCGATCACCGCGCGATTTTCGTTGTCCAGATAGAAGTAGGCGCCGCCGGTGAAATTGCCGAAGGCACCGGGCCGCAGGAACGCGCCCGGATCACCGGGTAACGCACTGCGGCCCAGCACATTCAAGGTGACCGGGTCCAGCAGGTACAGCGCCGGGGACGGGCCGATGCAGGTGGTGACGATGCGGCCGGCGCGGTCGAAGGTGATCGACCCGCACTCCCCGCCGATCACCGCCGACACCACGCGGGGGTCGTGCCCGAGCGGTCCCGGGCGGGTGCTGGTGTTGCTCATCCACCCGTCGTCGTGGATACCGGAGCTGCCGTTGGGCGCGAGATAGGGATGTTGCGGCACCGGCGGCACATCGGTGACCGGCTGTGCCACAGCCGGATTGCCGATGAATCCGGGTGGCGACCCCGGTACCGCGGGAATCGGGACGGCGGCCGCGGTACCGGCCACGGTGGCGAGCAACCCGGCGGCGGCGCCGGTGACGAGGTTGCCCCGCACGCTATTTCGCACCGATACCGTCCCGAAGGAAGTCGAAGAGCTGCTCCCCGAAGGGCTTCGCGGTCTGGGTGTTGTAATCGTTCCATCCGTCCTGCTGGGCCTGCTGCAGGTAGGAGGGTAGCGGCTGGTGCAGTTCGGTGCTGACCGCTTCGTCGTGCAACCGGCTCATGGTGTCGCGCAGGTCGCCGCCGACGGCCGCGACATTGTCCAGCTCGAGCTGCCCGTCGCGGGTCGAGTAGTCGTAGAGCTCGTATTCCTGCTGCTCGGCCGGGTCGATCTGCGCGGAGCCCGGCACCCAGTGCGAATAGCGGACGAACTTGGCGTCCGCGGTCCGCAGTGCGATCACGTGACCGGGTGCGTCGTCGTTGAACCGGACGGCCGCCTCCTCGATGGAATGCTCATCGGTGGTGTGCAGGATCCACGGCCGTCCGGGTGCGCCCGGATCGGCGGCTACGGCGGCGATATCGTGCCGCCCGGCCAGGTGCGCGTAGCGGTCGTCGGCCCGCCACCCGTTGCCGCCGGTGCCGATGGTCAGCAGCAGCGCGGCCAGGTCGACGCTGGAGGTCAGCTGATCGCGGGTGCCGGGTGCGGGGGTGAGCTGACCGCGTGGATCGTGGATGAACAGCGGTACGCGAATGGCCTCGTCGTAGGCGCCGCCGCCCTTGCCGTGCAGGCCGTGCGAACCGGCGTAGTCACCGTGGTCGGAGGTGAACACCACCACGGTGTTGGCGGCGACCTCCGGCTGGGTCGCCAATTCGGTGAGCACGCGCCCGATCTGGATATCGACCTGCTGCTGGAACCAGAGATAGAGGTTGCGCATGTCGATCCACTCCTGATCGGCCCCGGGCGTGCCGTAGGGCGCCAGCCCGAAGGTCACCGCCGAGACCTCCACCAGGGCCTTCTGCAACCGCGGCTTGCGCGACAGCTGTTCGAGGCTTTCGAAATTGCCCGGCAGGTCGTTGATCCAGCGCGGAATGTTGTTGAACGCCAGCGTGCGTCGCGTCCAGCGCGGCCACCACTGGATGTCGTGCGGGTTGACCAGTGACACCGTCGTGCACCAGGGGCCCTGTCCCGCATCGGTATTGAACCAGTCGACGAACTGGTCGACTATGCGCCCGTCCATCTGCAGGCCCTGTTCGGGCGCGCCGTTGGGCGAGGGGTAGGTGCCGCCGTCGAAGCCGAAGCGGTCCAGGCCGCCCGGGGTGGTGTCGGCGTAGTGGCCCAGATGCCATTTGCCCCACCAGGTGGTGCGGTAGCCCTGCTCGCGCAGCATGGACCCCCAGGTCGGGAAGCCCGCCGCCAGTTCCGACTGCGAGGTGGACAGGCAGCCGGTCTGATGCGAGTACAGGCCTGTCACCAGCACGCCGCGCGAGGGCGTGCAGTCGTTGGCGGCCGTGTAGTGCTGCTCGAAGGAGACCGACTTGTTCCGCAGCGCCGCGATGTTCGGCAGGATGGTGTCGAGCACCGACTGCTCGGGGAACCACATCGGGGTGCGCATCTCGTCGACCAGGACCACCAGGATATTGGGCCGGTCCGGATGGTTGTCCATGCGTCGCGGGGTCGCGGCGGCCGGGCCGGTGGCGGCGACCGCCGCGGCGGTGGGAACAACAAGGGGAGGGGGGGGGAAGAAACCCCTCCCTGCTGTCACCTCCTGGGGTCTCCCGCTGTGTTTTGGGGCGGGGGGGCGGGGGGT
>NZ_JBHZCS010000004.1:52332-135592 GCF_042755705.1 Nocardia sp. NPDC059154 | reverse complement strand
GGCGGTGGCACCGGCCATGGCGCCGGTGCCGAAAAATCCTCGCCTGCTGATCATTTCGTGGATCCTCCGGTGGTGTCGGGAGCCGGGGTGGCGGCGATGAACTCGGCCACCACCGTCGCGAGCTGCGGGCCGCGGTCCTCCTGCAGGAAGTGACCGGCGCCGGTGATCGTGATGTGCGGCTGACCGGCCGCGCCCGGCACCCGCTCCTGGAAGGCGCGATAGCCGCCAGCGGTGATCGGATCACCGTCGGAGAAGGCGGTGAGCACTGGTTTCCCGAAGTGCGCCAACTGTTCCCACGCGCGCCGGTTGGCGGGGCCGGCCGGGTCGTCGGGGCTGGTGGGGACCAGCATCGGGAAGGCGCGCGCGCCCGCCTTGTAGGTCTCGTCGGGGAACGGGGCGTCGTATCCGGCCACCACCGCGGGGGACAGCTCGGTGCGGCAGCCGCCCGCGATGATGCCGCCGACGGGGAATTGCGGTGTCTCCTGGGAGAACCGCTGCCAGGCGGCGAAGGCGTCGGTCAGTTTCGCCTCGCCCGTGGGCAGGCCGGTATTGGCGACCACCACCCGGGCGAAGCGGTCGGGGTGCTCGGCGACCAGCCGCAGGCCGATCAGCCCGCCCCAGTCCTGGCAGACCAGGGTGATGCCCGAGAGGTCCAGGTGATCGAACAGCGCCTCGCGCACCCATTCGACGTGGCGGGCGTAGGTGTAGTCGGCGCGGTCGGCGGGCTTGTCACTGCGACCGAAACCGATCAGATCCGGTGCGACACAGCGTTTCCCGGCTGCCACCAGCACCGGGATCATGTGGCGGTACAGGAAGCTCCAGGACGGTTCGCCGTGCAGTAGCAGCACGATCTCGCCGTCGCGCGGGCCCTCGTCGAGGTAGTGCAACCGCAGCCGGGTAGCGCTGCCGTCGCCCGCCTCGACCTCGAGGTAGCAGGGTTCGAAGGGAAAGTCGGGCAGGGCGGCGAACCGCTCGTCCGGTGTCCGCAATGCGTGCATGAGGGCGACGATAATGTTGTTGCACGCGACGTGCAACTACCATTCCGCGTGTGTAGGGTTGCCAATGATGGACGGACGGACCGCACGTGGAGCCAAGAACCGTCAGGCGGTGCTCGACGCCGCGCTGGCGCTGATGGAGGAGGGCAATCTGCAGCCCACCGCGCAGGCAGTGGCCGAACGCGCGGGAGTCGCGACCCGCTCGGTGTATCACCACTTCCGCGACCTGGAGACGCTGTATCTCGATGCCGCGCAGACACAGATCGCCCGGCACTGGGTACTGCTCATGGAACCCGTCAGCGGCGACCTGGACGAGCGCGTCGATCGCCTGGTCGCACTGCGGGCCGAACTGTTCGAGCGTGTCGCGGGCACCCGCCGCGCCGCCCTGCTGCGTGAACACGAATCCGTCGTCCTGTCCGAACGGCTGGACGAGAGCCGCGCCGCGCTGCGCGCCCACCTGCGCACCCACCTGCCCGAACTCGCTGATCTCGACCCCCCGGCCCGCGAGGCCGCCTACGCCCTCTGCGCCTGGGAAACCTGGGACGTCCTACGCCGCCATCAGTCCCTGTCCGTCGCCGCCGCCCGCGCCGCGGTGACCACAGTCCTCACCCGCCTGCTCACCGGCTGAGCGGGCCGTCGAAAGAAGAGCCACCCCCATGTCGATCACGCCCGACCCCGACCAGTTCACCCGCTTCGCCGCCGCCACCGACGAGGGCCCCGTCGTCATGCTGAACCTGATCACCTTCCAGGACCGCACCGAATACGCGGCCTACGGCGCCGCCGTCCTCGCCCTGGTCGCACAGCAGGGCGGCCGCCTCCTGTGGCACGGCGAACCGCAGCAGACCCTGATCGGCGACGCCGACTGGGACTACGTCGCCCTCGTCGAATACCCCAGCCGCCGAGCATTTCTCGACATGGTGACCGCCCCCGAATACCAGCGCATCCACCAGCACCGCGAGTCGGGCATCGCCCGCACCGAGCTCATCGCCTGCCACCCCCTCGCCACCCACTGACCGCACCGGGCAAGATCCGTGGAATATTCTCGACCCAGTCCCTCGGCGGCCCCCGGAGGAAGGACATTCCCATGGAATCCGACGACTACACCCGCACCCGCCGCAGTCTCCACGGTGTGGCCGAACTGCTGATGGCCGGCCCGCAGTACCGCGCCCACGGCACGATCAAGCTGCGCCCGGCCCCGGGCGGATTCAGCACGATCCATCCTCCACTGGTCGCGGTGGACGGCGACCTGCTGCTGGTCGACGGTTCGGTGGCCGGAAAGCTCAGCGGCGCAACCTTTGCCGAATTGGCCGCCCACGCCGGCATCGACGCCGGCGCCCCCGCCGACCTGTATTCCGACAGCTCCGGCTGCACCCTCACCGACACCATCCACGTCGACCTCGACCTCGACCACGCCCAGACCATCGCCCGAGCCTTCGACTGGGGTGACCGAGCCCTCCGCCGCCTCAACCCCACCGAAACCCCGGTCCTCTGGCCCGAACACTTCGACCTCGGCATCACCATCACCGCAGACCGCATCAACTTCGGCGTCTCACCCGGCGACCCCCACATCCCCGAGCCCTACGCCTACGTCGGCCCCTGGTACCCCCACACGGGCCCCTTCTGGAACGAATCCTTCGGCGCAGCACACACCCTCACCGCCCTGGGCACCGCCGACGCCCTCTTCACCTTCTTCACCGAGGGCTACCACCACGCCACCGAATCCTGACCACCCGCGAGCAAGGCCGGCTCGATGCGCTCTGCACGACCGGTTCCGCGACGATCAGAACCGGCTTGCTCGGCGTGCCGTTGCCGGGCAGGCTTTTCCGGTGACGAACAGCTCTGATGATCTGCGTCTGTGGGATGCGGTCGCCGATAGTTATGCAGCGACGGTGTCGGGTCCCGCCGATAGCTTCTATCGGCGGATGCACGAGTTCTTGTGGTCTCATCTGGGATCGATCTCTGATCTCGATGTCTTGGACCTGGGGTGTGGGCATGGCTGGCTGGCGGGCCAGATGCGGCAGGCCGGAGCCCGCGTCACCGGTGTCGACGGCAGCGAGGCGCTGCTGGCGGTCGCACGGACGCGATACCCCGAGATCGACTTCCAGCGGCACGATCTCACGCTCGGATTACCCGGCCCGGGCCGATTCGACAGGGTTGTCGCGCACATGGTCCTGATGGATATTCCGATACTGGGCCAGTTGCTCACCGATGTCGCGGCAGCATTGCGGGACGGCGGCGTGTTCCTCTTCTCGATACTGCATCCAGCATTCTTCAGCCAGAACATCGTCGACGAAGGACCTGGCGGCGAGCGCTATCGGAAGGTCACCGTCACCTGCTACCTGGAGCACGAGACACGGTGGATCGAGTCCTTCGGCGGGCATCGTCATTACCACCGCCCGCTGTCCTGGTATGCCGAACAACTGACCGCGCACGGGCTGGTGATCACCGGCATTCATGTGCCGCCGTCCTTGCCGCACAACGACATTCCAGTATCCGAGTGGACCGATTACCAGAAATGGTTCAGCACCATCCCCACCATGCTGGCAATGTCATGCATCCCGTCCAATCAGGCGATGCCGTCCCAGGGTTGACCCCCTGGACGCCCTGCAGCTGAGATCGACATCTGGTTGACATTTTGCAAGGCGCTGAACACCTGGCGCTGACTGGATTCGGCGACGAAGTAGGTCAGGCGCAGCGGACCCTGGGGATCGCCGTCCCACCGCAGGCTCTCGATGAGTCCTCAGTTTCGCATTCGATTGGTGACCGGATCCAGGGCTGTCCCGATGCCCGGATACTGCGGGACGCCGGTGAAGGCCGCCGGAGTGATGACCCCCTGCGCCAGAGCCGCATCAACCCGCAACCCGATCAGATACCCGCACGGTTGCGGCCGCGGGTGCTTATCGGGAGCGGCGCGGCCGCATACTTCCAGTCGAGGCTGTAGTCGTACATTTCCGTCATTGTCCGCGCCACAGTGATCGAACACTGAACCCCGTTGTTCAACACTATGATCTACGACCGCATAGCCGGAACAGGTTGGTTCGCAACGCAATCGGGTGGTGACGACAGAGAACCCGTCGTCACCACCCGGTTACGCACTGTGTCCGGAGGGGGACGCGACCACTGCGCCCACGCCTTCCACCAGCGAAAACTGCCGATCGTCGAGGGATAGGCGTCCGTCACGGGAACCACTCGGGGCTCGCAACCAGCGCAGTCCGGACCGGATGCTTGGCTTGACGGGGCTCGAGCACGCCCATCACGCATTGGTGGGCGTCGACTGGTGCGGCATTCCAGCGGCGGACGGGGTGTGCCTGGCCGGTTCGAGCAGTGTGGTCAGCGGTGAGAACGGATGCTTCATTGGCCATGAGGTCACTTCGGGCGAGTACGACCGGTATGTCGATCGGTGTGGTGGAGAAGAACCGCAGGCGCGTGCGGTGGTTCCCGTCGACGTCCCCGCACCCAGGGTCGAGCTCCTAATATCCGTTGGGGCACAACAGTTTGCACAGTTGATCGGTTCCGGACGCATGACCAGGATTTAACGGCATTCTGGTCATGGACAGTGAAAATCGGCGTAGCGTGCCTTGAACATTCACCAGGTTCCCCGTCATGAGCACCTCGGTCGACAAGCTGTCAGAACCGCCGGCGCCGTGTCGGTGGATAGCCAGAAACACGATGGCGGACAACGTGATTGATGATTCGACATCTGCCCCGACAACACCCGTCACGGAGCCGGCCCGTGGTCCGCGACTGGCCCTGTCCGGCGGGGATCCGGTACGACACACCCCTTGGCCTACATATGACCGGGGCGCGGTGTGCGTCCATCCCGAGGACGAGGAAGCGACGCTGCGCGCCCTCCGCAGTCACCTCTATTTCCGGTACGACCACCGCCCGCATCACGAGACCGAGTGCGCGCAATTCGAGGCAGAGCTGTGCCGCTACTTCGGGTCCGGGCACGCGCTGGCCACCTCCAGCGGCACCACCGCCCTGGCACTTGCGATCATGGCTTCCGGGATCGAACCGGGGAGCCTGATCGCCTGTCCCGGTTTCACTTTCGCCGCCACGCCCAGCTCCATCCTGCTCGCCGGATGCACGCCATTCCTCGTCGACGTCGACGAGAACCTCCACCTGGACGTGGCCGATTTGCGCAGGCGGTGGACACCGCGAATCAAGGCGCTCGTGATGGTCCATATGCGCGGTTTCGCCGGAGACATGGGCGCGCTGCTGCGGTTCGCCGAGGAGCAGGGTGTGCCGGTGTTCGAAGACGCGGTCCCGGCGCTCGGCGCGCAACTGGATGGGCGCAAACTCGGCACCTTCGGTCTGGCCGGCGCGTTCAGCACTCAGTCGGACAAGTCGCTCAACAGCGGCGAGGGCGGCTTCCTGATCACCGATGACAGCACCCTGTTCGCCCGTGCTGCAGTGCTTTCCGGCGCCTATGAGGGGCGGTTGCGGCGGCATTTTCCCGACGGCGAGCCGCCGATCGCCACCGATCTCGATCTGCCGCTGTTCAGCTTCCGGATGGACGAGATCCGCGCCGCCCTGCTGCGGTCCGAACTGGGACGGCTACCGGTCAGACTGGCAGCCTTCCGCGACAACTACGACTATGTCGCCTCGGCGCTGGCCGACCTCGACAGCATCCGAATCCGGCGACCGGTGGCACCCGGCGCCTACCTCGGCGAGGCATTCATCTTCCGGGTGGCCGACGGCCGTGCGCAGTGGTTCGCGCGGGCGTTGTGCCGCGAGGGCATCGAGGCGCGCAATCTCGGCTCGGACTCCGACCACAATATCCGCGCCTTCTGGAACTGGCGATTCATGTTCCGCGGCATGGAAACCGCTGCAGTCAAGGCGTCCCTGCCGAATGCGACCCGGTATCTGCAAGAGGCGGTGGACATTCCGCTGTCCTCGACCCTGTCGCGGGCCGACTGCGACGATCTGGTCGCCGCGGTGCGGAAGGTCGCAGCCGTCCTCACCGCGGATTCCTCGCGGGCCGGGCAACGATGACGGCATCCTCGGAGACCGGAACGTTCCCGCGGCTCGCGCTCGCCGGGGTGTTCGGCGGATTGTTCTGCGGCTACCTGGGCCTGTCCGCGGCCATCCCGGTGCTGCCGGACCACGTCCGCGACCGGTTCGATGCGGGCGATCTCATGGTCGGGCTCGTGGTCACGGCCACCGCGCTGACCGCGCTGCTCACCCGGCCCGTGTTCGGCGGGCTGGCCGACCGGCACGGTTACCGGTCGCTCATGCGGTTCGGCGCTCTCGCCCTGGCGGTCGGCGGTCTGCTGTATTTCGTGCCGCTCGGCTTGGTCGGTCTGATCGCGGTGCGCCTGCTGGTCGGGGTGGGCGAGGCCGCGCTCTTCACTGCGGGCGCCGCCTGGACCGTCTTGCTCGTACCGCACGATCGGCGCGGCCAATTGATCGGGCTCTACGGCGTCGCCATGTGGGGTGGCATCTCACTGGGGACGGCGCTCGGCGCGGCATTGCGGCATTTCGGGATCGGTGCGGTCTGGACACTGTGCGCCGCAGCACCTTTGGCCGGACTCGTCCTGATCAGCCTTGTCGCGCCGGAGCCGCAGGTGGCGCGGTCCGGCGGGGGTCGTGGACTGATGCTGCGACCCGCGGCGCTGCCCGGCCTGGCTCTGGCCCTCGCGGCCGCGGGCTATGTCGGGCTGGCCGCGTTCATCATCCGCGACCTGCAAGTGCGCGGGATCGGTTCCGGCGCAGTCATATTGAGCATATTCAGCGGGGTCTACGCGGGTACGCGGCTGGTCATCGGGAAGCTGCCGGACCAGCTCGGCCCTCGTCGAGTCGGAACCTGGTCCGGTATCGGCGAGGCGGCGGGGCTGCTGATCATCGCGTGGTCGCCGAACCTGCCTGTGGCGGTGCTCGGCGTCGTCGTCATGGGGGTCGGGTTCTCGCTGCTGCACCCCTCGCTGGCGCTGATGGTCATGAACAGCACCGAAGGCTCGAAACAGGGTGCGGCACTGGGCGCCTACACCTCGTTCTGGGATCTGGGCCTGTTCGTGTGGGGCCCGGCGACCGGCGCCATCGCGAGCGGATTGGGCTACCCCGCCGTGTACCTCGTCGGCGCGGGCTGCGCATTCACCGCCGCGGTCATGGCCAACACGATTCGGCAATCGGTCGCCACCGGCTGAGAAAGGAGTCGGCAGATGACAAGCGCAGCACCGGTCAAGGTCCTGTCCATCACGGGATGGTGCCGCAACGGCAGCACCATCCTCGGCAATATCCTCAATGAGATTCCCGGCGTATTCCACGTCGGCGAACTGCACTTCCTCTGGAAGAACGCGGCGGGCCGCGGCGTGAACGAGCAGTGCGGCTGCGGCCACAAGCTCGTCGACTGCCCGTTCTGGTCCACGATCCTGCCGGTCGGCCGACCCGACGGTACCACCCTCGAAGCCCACGCCGACACGGTCATCAGGCGCCAGCTCGGCAATGTCCGGACCAGGCATACCTGGCAGGTACTGCACCGCGGTCTGCACAATGGGGAGATTCGCGCGCACGCCGACCTGATGACCCAGATCTACCGGGCCGTCGCGGAGCGCAGCGATTCGCGGGTGATCGTCGACACCTCGAAGATGCCGGGGGAGGCGGCGATGCTCGCGCGCCTCGGCGGCCTCACCCCGTACTACGTCCATCTGGTGCGCGATCCGCGAGCTGTGGCCCAATCATGGAGCAGGCCCAAGGAATACGTGTACGCGATGTCGCCCGGGAAGAGCACCGGCTACTGGAGTGGCTTCAATCTCGCGTCGCACGCGATCACCCGACGCTATCCGCAGCGGTCGCTGTTCCTGCGCTACGAGGACTTCATCGCCGAGCCGGCAGCGACGGTCGACACGTTGCTGCGATTGTGCGAGATCGACCCGGCGTCCAACCCGATGACCGATCGAACGGTAGAGCTGCACTCCAATCACACGGTCACCGGAAACCCGGACCGTTTCAACACGGGTGTCACCGTGATCCGACCGACCGACGACTTCTGGCGCAGCGCGCTGCCGGATTCGGCGAGGCGAACGGCGTCGGTGCTGTCCTGGCCGCTGTCGCTTCGGTACGGATATCTCAACGGCGGTGCGAAGTCCAGCGGAAGAGGTTGAGCGACAGTGGATCTGGGATTGACCGACAAGGTCGCACTGGTCGCGGGCGGATCCAGCGGCATCGGGCTGTCGATCGCCCGCGAGCTGGCCGCCGAGGGCGCGCATGTCGCCATCGGCGCGCGCGACCCGGGACGACTCGCCGCGGCCGAGCGGGCCATCAAGGCGGTGGCGCGCGGCCGCATCCACGCCGCGCGTGTGGACATCACCGACGCTGCGGCGACCCGCCGCTGGGTCGACGAGGTCGCCGGGGAGTTCGGCGGACTCCATATCGTCGTCGTCAGCGGCGGCACTCCGCCGACCGGGAGCGCGTCGACCTTCGAGTCGGCCGCCTACCGGGAGGCGGTCGACACGGTGCTGATGCCGGCGGTCGAGCTGGCGCTGGCAGCCTTGCCCCAGCTGCGGAATGCGCACTGGGGCAGGGTGCTTTTCGTTGCCTCGGAAACGGCGCTGGTCCCCATGGGCGGACTGGCCCTGTCCGGAGTGACCAGGGCGGCGATCGTTCGGTTCGCCCAGGCCCTCGCCGCGGACGTCGGCCGCGACGGTGTGACCGTCAATGTGCTCGCGCCGAGCGCGACCCGCACGCCGCTGCTGGAACGAGTCCTGACGCAGGGATCCACCGACGGCCGGATCGAGGACCAGCTGCACGCCGTCGGCCTTGGAACCGCCGTGGGACGAGTCGCGCGTCCCGACGAAATCGCCGCCCTGGCAGCGTTTTTGGCCAGTGAACGCGCTGGCTACATCACCGGCACCGTCCAGCTGATCGACGGCGGCTCGAGCGTGCTCGGCGCGTCCTCATCGCACTACACCGTTTCCCAGGAGGGGACATGCTGAAGGCAGACACCATCAAACAGACACTGGCGCAGGTCGTCGCCGACCGCAAGCAGGAACTGTCGCCGGGCCGGATGTTCGTCGAAGCCTGCGTAGAACACGGGCTGGACGCGGCGGTCGAGTACGACGTGACCATCACCGATTCGCTGACCAGCTCGCGGCGCAAACCGCGCAATCCCGCCCGCAATATGCTCAAGACCATCGACCTGTCTCGCGATCCGCGCCAGTTCTACTGGCACGAAAGCGCGCCCGCGGCAGGGGACACACCGATCGCGGGCGCCGAGGTCCGACGTGAACTGGCCAGCCGATTCGGCAAATCGCCGATTCCGGAACTGCTCACCACCACGGCCTGGGTGCAGGTCCCGCCGGATCTGTGGAAGGACCCCGAAACCTTCGAGACCTTCATCAACTACCGCTTGATCGTCCGCCTCTGCACCGCCGAGAATCACACGATCATCAGCGGCGCAGGCGGGCTGCTGAACCTGCCCGGGATCGAAAGGATGATGTCGCCGGGACCCTTCGCATCGGCAATCCTGCGTGCCTGCAACGAGATCGAGCAGATGGGTGGCACGGCGGATGGCATGATCATCAACCCCGTCGACTACTACCGCGCGCTGGGCACCGGACGGCTGATGGACGATCTGGAACAGAACGGCGTCTTCATCGTCCGTACCCGCCTGGTCGAGCCCGGGACCGCCATCGTCGGCGATTTCGGTCACGGTGCACAGCTTTTCGACGCCGGCCGTTCGGTGATCCGCTTCGCCGAGCCACCCGAAGGAACGTTCACCGAGCCCGGTATCGCGCTGCAGGCGGAGATCTACGAGCGAGTCGTGGTCAATCTGCCGACGAACTTCTTCGTCGTCACCGTCTAGGTCGAAGTCGTGACGCGCGATCAGGAAACCCCCGTGCTCGAGCACCCGGATGTGGTGGTCGTCGGCGGCGGTGTCGTCGGACTGTTCTGCGCCCACCAGCTACGGCTGCGCGGGGCGACGGTGACGGTGCTCGAGCGCGGTGCGCTCGGCGGGCCGCAGTCGTGTTCCTACGGAAACACCGGATTCGTCGGCACTCATGGTGCAGCACCCCTGGCCGAACCCGGCATGCGCACACTCGCCGTTCCCGGTGCAACCGACCCGGACTCACCCTGGTACATCGAACCGCGGGCGGACGCCGAATTGACCCGCTGGCTGGAGCATTTCCGGCGTGCCTGCTCGGCCGATGCGGCTACGGCCGGATTCCGGGCGCTGATCGCAATGAAGAAGCGCAGCCTGAGGATTCTGCTCGACCTATGCGCTACCGAAAGCATTGCCGCGACTTTCGAGTCAACGGGCATCGTTTTGGCTTTCAAGACCGCGGCGGGTTTCGACGATGCGAGACGCGCTGTCGCGCGCACCGTCGCCGCCGGTGTGCCGCTGCGCGTCCTCGGCCCGGGTGAACTCGACGAGCTCGAGCCGAAGACCGTGTTCGATATCCACGGCGCGCTGTACAACCCCGAGGGCGCGTATCTGCACGTCCCCGAGTTCATCGTCGAATTCGGCCGAGTCCTGAGAGATTCGGGCGTGGAGATATGTGAGCACACCGAGGTCACCGCATTCGAGGTGCGAGAGCGAAATGTCGTGCGCCTCAGCACCACTCGCGGAGACCTGCACCCCGGCAATGTGGTCATCGCCGCAGGCGTGTGGTCGGCCGAGTGTGCCCGCCTAGCGGGCATCGACCTGCTACTCCAACCGATCAAGGGCCACAGTGTGACCGTAGCCATGCCACCGAGCGCACCCGGCCGGCCGGTATTACTGAGCGAGGGCAAGGTGGCGATGGTCGCGCTCGGCGACCGGCTGCGGATCGGCGGGCAGCTCGAACTGACCGGGATGAGCACCGAGGTCTCCGGACGCCGAGTGCGGGCGATGCTGCGTACCGTGCGCGAATTCCTTCCCGCACTGGAGGAAACACCGGCCCTGCAGACCTGGAGTGGATTACGGCCGTGCACTCCCGACAGCCTGCCCCTGATCGGTCCCGCGGGCGATCTCCGCAACCTTCTCATCGCGGCCGGGCACGGCCATATCGGCATGGGACTCGCGCCCGCCGGCGGCGAACTCATCAGCCAGATGCTCGGGGGCGATCCACCGCTCACCGACCCGATTCCCTTGCGGCCGACACGTTTCGGCGCATTCACCTGAAACGGCGATGAGATGGCAGACCGAGCGGACATCAGGATCGGTGTCCTGTGTCTCGACACCACTTTCACCAAGATCCTCGGCCACATCCGCAATCCGGCGACCTTCGACTTCCCGGTCGTCTATCAGGTGGTCCACGGCGCGACCCCGCGTCGAGTGGTGACCGAAGCGGATCCGACGCTGCTCGAACCGTTCATCGGCGCGGCCCGGAAGCTCGAATCCGAAGGCGTGGCTGCGATCACCGCCGCGTGCGGTTTCCTGGTCGTCTTCCAGCAGCGGCTGGCCGATGCCGTCCAAATCCCGCTCTACAGCTCGAGCCTCGTTCAATTGCCGATGGTCCACCGCATGGTGGCCGCCGATCGCAAGGTCGGCCTGCTGGTCGCCGACGAACAGGCCCTCACCCGCCGCCATTTGGTTGCGATCGGAGGCGAGTCCGTGCCGATCTGTGTAGCGGGAATGGCCGAGCGCCCGGAATTCCGCGAGGTCATCCTCGAAGGTCGCCGCAGCGACCTCGACGTCGACCGGCTCGGCCGCGAGGTACTCGACGAAGTGGAGCGAATGGCCGCGCACAACCCCGATATGGGTGCGCTGATCATCGAATGCACCGACCTCGTGCCGTACCGGCACGCGATACAGAAGCATCTCGGCGTGCCGGTCTTCGACATCGTCACCCTCACCGAAATGGTGCACCGCAGCCTATCCCACCAGCCCTTTCACAGCCGACGGTAGGACATGTCGATTGCGGCTGCCGAATTCGAGCAAATGAATTTTGCTGCATCGCGAAGGATTTCATGCCCGTTGTGTCCGGAGGGGTATCAGCCACTACGTGCATGCGTTCTACCGGAGACGATCTCTGTTTCTCGGAACTTCGTGAACTCAATGTTGACGAAGCGGGCGCCCTGCCGGGATCGGGTCTACGGCATCCCACAGGTGTTCATGTCGGGTATGCCCCGAAGGGCAATGAGAGCCGTTGCTCTGCAACGGCTCTCATCGTGACCGGTGTCCGGAGGGCGACACGACCACTACGCACACGCCTTCCACCAGCGAAAACAGACCGAAGGATGGCGCGATGGTCTTCTTGCTGAGTTCGTCGGTGTCATCTGACGAGGAATAGAGCCCGAGGGCTGCGCGGTCTGGAGAGTTAGGTAGGTGGCATCACGATCCCGCGCGGCGCGTGTTCGTCGAGACCGGCAGTGCCCGCAATGCGGCGCCGAGTTCGAGGACGGTTTGTGGATTGTTCAGCGAGCGGCTCGTCAATTCCTCGATTCGGCGCAGTCGGTAGCGCACCGAGTTCGGGTGGAGGAACAGTTGTCGGCCGGTCTCGGTTGCGGAACCTTTTGCCGCGTACCAGGTGCGCAGGGTTTCCAGCAGTCGCTCCCGCTCTTCGTACGGCAGCGCCAGCAGTGGTCCCAGCGAAACCCGCACCATCCGTTCGGCTTCGACCGGGGCGGCCGCGATCAGCATGGCGAGGGGGTCGTCGTCGAACAGGGCCACACCATGCGTGCGACCCCGTAGCCCGGCCAGTGCGAGCCGCGCGAAATGCAGAGCCTGCGGGGTTTCGGGGAGCGCATCGTAGGGCGGGCTGACTCCGATCCGCCTGCGGTGCTTCCGTAAAGCTTTGAGTGCGACTGGTTCTCGGGCGGCGGGCAAGGCGAGGACGCCGATCTGTTGGTCTGGTAGCAGTCGCCAGGCTGAGGTGATCTGCTGGGCACGCAGTACGGCCTCGATGCCGGGCAGCGCCTCGCGGCCGGTGGCGGGCACATCCGCCGCGACGACGACATACCGTCCGGTGGGCGGTAAGCCGAGAATCCGGGTGGCCTCGCCGAGCGTGGCCGGATCGGCGATCATCCCGGTGAACAGAGCCTCCACGAGCACCGAACGCTCGTGTTCGCGTTGCATGATCAGTTCCGCTGTCATGTCCCGGTAGGCGGCCGCGACCGCGACCGCGTACTCGCCGGACAGTGCCCATACGTCCGCGGCGAGTGGGACGAGCATGGCGTCGGTGACCTCGGGGTGGTGTCGGGACTCGGTGACGAGTTCGGACCACAGGAATTCGAATCCGATGCGGAAGGCGTGCAAGGTTTCCGCCAACGGCACCCCCTGTTGTGCGCGTAGCCGTCCCGTTTCCTTCGGTGGTTCCGGATCCGCCGGTGCGTCGGTGGTGAAGTGCCGCAGCATGAGTGTCAGATTGCGGGTACACGACGTTCGAATGCTGTCGAAGGGAACCTGCGCCTCGTTGCGGTAGGTGTCGAGTTCGATCAGGAAGCGCTGGGCCAGCCGGAGTCCGAGGTCATCGATTCGTTCGAGCAGGATGTCCGCTACTTCGACGACCTCTTCGGGCGGGATGGATCGGGACATTTCCGCAGATTATCGGCATCGCGACTGTTCCTGAAAACAATCGGAGGGGCAGTGATGTTGTTCGCGCAGCCATGGGACCGCCGTCACATCGGTGCAACGATTTCGGTGTCGTGGTTCAGCGCCAACGGAAAGTCGACGATGTCCTCCCCGATCGTGAATCTGCTCCAGTCCGCTCTGCGCTTCCCGCACCGGGTCGCGGTGCGATTGGGCGACACGGTCCTGACCTTTGCGCAACTCGAGGAACACACCGCCCGCGTCGTCGCACTGCTGCGCGCCGAGGGCGTAACCCCGGGTAGCCGGGTGGCGGTGATGCTGCCGAACGTCCCGGAGTTCGTCGTCCTCTCATTCGAACGTCCGTACAGGAGTATCTCCATGTCCACATTCACCAGCAGTGACGGCACCATCATCCACGTTCGGGAGTGGCTGCCTACCGATCGTGAGCCGATCGGCATCGTGCAGATCGCGCACGGGATGGGCGAATTCGCCGGCCGGTACGCTCACCTCGCCGAGCGGCTCGCCGGCCTCGGATACGCCGTCTACGCGAATGATCACCGTGGCCACGGCCACAGCATCGCCGGTACGCCCGGCGACCTCGGTGCAAATGGATGGAACCTGCTGGTGGAAGACCTCGCGACACTAACAAAGTTGTTGCGCGACAAACACTCCGGAATCCCTGTCGTGCTGTTCGGCCACAGCCTCGGATCCTTCGCCGTCCAGCAGTACATCCTCGATCATTCAGGATTGATCGACGACGTCGTCCTGTGCGGGACCACTGCCGTCGACCAGCTGTTCGCCAGAATCGCCGAGTCCGACGGTGATCTGTTGGGGTTGTTCAACGCTCGGTTCCAGCCGACTCGAACGACCGCCGACTGGATCAGCCGTGACGAGGCTCAGGTCGACGCGTACATGACGCATCCATGGTGCGGGTTCGAGATCGACCCCGACAACATGGCATTGCTGGCATCGGTCGCCGCCGAACGGTTGTCGAAGCCGACGACCGTACCCGCTGACCTTCCCATCTACGTGATGGTGGGTGATCAGGACCCGCTCAACGACGATCTGCGTCTGAGCAACCAGCTGATCGCACGCTACCGCGACGCCGGCCTGACCGACATCACCTACCGGGTCTACGGGGGCGCTCGCCACGAGATCCTCAATGAGATCAACCGTGACGAGGTCGAAGACGACCTGATCGCCTGGATTGCTCGCGTGAGCGAATAGCTCGCGCCCTCAGGTGTTTCGAGGAGTCCGGTGTGGCGGTGCGGCAGTGGCGGATTGGGCTGGCTGAATTCTTCACGACGCTGAGTTCGCAGGTCGCCGACCACCTCGAGGGGGACGGTGTACTCGCGATCCAAGCCGATCAGTACGCCCACGCCATCACCAGCAGTGCGGGTGCTGCGATCGAAGCGTTTGCGGCCCAGCCGCAGACACAGTCGATCGCCGATGCCGGACGCACTGCCATGACCGATGGCATCCATGTGGGCAGTTACCTCGCCGCGGGCTTCGTCCTACTGGGCTTGTTCGCCACGGCCCTGATTCCGAAGTCGGCGGCCAGCGAAGACGAGCTGAGCAGGGCGGCCCCACCGGCGCACGTCTCTGACCGCAGCGATCCCCGGACCGCCTAGCAACCGGCGGACGAGGAACGTGCGAGGATTGTGCAAGACCGGGCGAATATCGATCTAACGTTTCCGCAGGTCATGTTGTTTGAATGGTTCGTCTCTGTTCGTGCGACTCCGCAGCGATGTGGATATCCAGCGAAAGGCTTGAACCATGACTCTTCGTCTCGAAGGAACCGTCGCTCTGATCACCGGGGCTTCCAGTGGCATCGGCCGCGCCACCGCATCGGAGCTTGCCCGTGAGGGTGCAGCGGTGGCCTTGGTCGGTCGGCGGAAGGATCGGCTCGCCGATCTCGCCGCGGAAATCGGCGACGCCGGCGGGCGCGCCCTGGTGGTGCCCGCCGATATCACCGACGCCGACGCCGCAGCCGCAGCGGTGGAACGCACCGTCGAGGTTCTGGGCCGTCTGGACACCCTGGTCAACAACGCCGGTCTGATGCTGCTCGGGCCTGCTCCCGGTGCGGACCTGAACGACTGGCGGCGCATGATCGACATCAATTTGATGGGCCTGATGTACAGCGCTCACGCTGCCATCCCGCATCTGGTCGCGGCCGCCGCCCAAGGACCGCGTCAGGTTGCCGACATCGTCAATATCGGGTCGCTGGCCGGCCGTGGCGCCTTCGCCATGTCCGCGGTGTACTGCGCTACGAAGTTCGGCGTCGGTGCCTTCAGCGAGGCGCTGCGACAGGAACTCGCGCGCCAGCATGTCCGAGTATCCGTTGTCGAGCCCGGCAGTGTCGATACCGAACTGCGGGAACATAATTCGGCAGCCGTCAAGCAGCAGCTCGCTGCCGCCTTCGGTGACATCGAACGGTTGCAAGCTCACGACATCGCCGATTCGGTGAGCTACATCGTCACCCGCCCGCGGCACGTGGCCATCGCGGAACTACTCGTCCGCCCCACCGAGCAGATCTGACGACCACACCGGATCATGAGCACATCGGCGAACCAGGCTGTGAGCGTGCGGCTCGAAGAGCTGCGCGTGCTACTGGCCCGTCACGCCCGAGACGACGCGACCACCGCCATCGCGGATCTGTTGATCGGCCGGGAGGTGTCGGACACGACGCCACCGCCGTCCATGGCCGGTACGCGCATGACGCTGATCGCCCAGGGCTCAAAACGTCTCGCGTACGGCGACCAGGTGTACAACTACCGCGCTGGGCAATGCCTCGTGGCATCCGTCGCCGTGCCCCTCAAGTGCGACTTCACCGATGCCACCCCGGAACGGCCCGTACTGGGCCTGTGCTTGCGCTTGCAACCCGCGGAGGTCGCCGAGATGATGGTGCAAGCCCCTCGCGGCACCGTTCCCGAGGACACGGATATCGCTTCGCCCGCAGTCGTCTTCGCCGACGCTTCCGTCGAACTCCTCGACGCCACCGTGCGGCTGGTGCGCCTACTCGACCAGCCACGTGACCGGGACGTGCTGGCTCCCCTCGTCAAACGGGAGATCCTGTGGCGCTTGATAACCGGCCATCACGGCCCGACGGTCCGGCGGATCGGTCTCACCGATCCCAGGTTCTCCCCGATCGCCGAAGCAGTGGAGTGGATTCGCCAGAACTACCGCGAGCCGTTTCGGGTCGACGAGCTGGCGGAGCGCATCGGAATGAGTCCGTCGGCCTTCTACCGGAACTTCCAGGCCATCACCCGAACCACACCCATCCAGTACCAGAAGCAGATCAGACTCCAAGAGGCTCGCCTAATGCTGGCAGCAAATCCCAAAGACATTGCCCGCATCGGATTTTTCGTGGGCTACGACAGCGCCTCTCAGTTCAGCCGGGAATACCGCCGCCTGTTCGGCGCGCCACCCAGCCAAGACGCGCTGCGGTTCGAAAGGAGCGAGACATGACATGGAGCGAGATCGGCGCGGGCAAGTACGCGCTGTTGACCACGTACAAGAAGGATGGAAGCCCGGTCGCGTCGCCGGTCTGGCTGGCGGCACAGGATGACCGAATCGTGGTGGCCGCCAATGCCGATAGCTGGAAGATCAAGCGCATTCGGCGCAACCCGAGCGTGACTCTGCAACTCTGTGATGCCAGGGGCGTCAGGACAAGAGGAGACGTCGTCGACGGCCACGCCGAAATCCTGGACCCCGCCGCGACAATTCACGTGCGTGCGCTGATCCGCGAAAAATATGGTCTGCTGGGCACACTCGTCGCTTGGACAGGCAAATTCCGTCGTGGCCCGGACAACACCGTCGGCATTGCCATCACCACCTTCGCACCGCCGGTCCAGTACGACAGCCCATCTGATGGCTGATCTCCACCGCTTCGATCCCGAAATCGGCGGCGCGAAGACCATGTCGAAGGTGGTCGATCGCAGTGCAGTCGACAACCCGGATCTGCTGGATTGGTTTGCGGCAGTAGGCGTAACGCTGGCTATCAGGGTCGGGGCCTGAGCCCTGTACTCCTCGGTACGGCTTCGGAAACGAATGGCGTGAATTCGTTTGCGCTACAAAGGAATTCACGCTTCGTTGTGTCCGGAGGGGGACTTGAACCCCCACGCCCTAATACGGGCACTAGCACCTCAAGCTAGCGCGTCTGCCATTCCGCCACCCGGACCGGTGATGCTGCACAAGATTAGCGGAGAGATTGGCGGAAACGGAAATCGGGGCTGGGCCAGGCGAAATGGGGTGCGCGGGGGAGGTTTGGGGACTAGTGGAGGATGCCTGCCAGGTTGGCGTTCTTGATGGGGGTGTCCTTGTTGGCCTGAACTTGGCAGAGGCCCTGGACGGCAGCCATGGACAGGTCGACCTGGGTGCCGGCGGGCTCGTGGTCGCTGCCCGTCTGCTGCTTGATGAACTTGGTGATGGTGACGCGCTGAGTGTCGGCGTTCTGGGCGAGGTAGTCGCTGCACTTGGTGTCGCCGCCCTGGTTGAGGGCCTTCTCGACATCCGAGCAACCCGAGAGCAGGGCGACGGCTAGTGCGGCGGCGGCCACGGCCGTCCATCGGGCGGTGTTCATCATGCGTTCCTCGTGGGTCGTGCGCGGCGGTGTCGGCCGCGCGATCGACCGCCACTGTAGATGGGTGCGACTGTTCGGCAATCGGGGCTGGACCCGGAGATCCGATCCGAATCGCTGTGATTTACATCACATTTGCCCGCACATCGAGGGGGGTCGGCCTGGCATGGTGGGGACATGTCCCTGGCCTCCACCGAAACAATTCGGATCCTCGGCGCCCGCGAGCACAATCTGCGCAACGTCTCGATCGACATTCCCAAGAACAAGATCACCGTCTTCACCGGGGTCTCCGGATCCGGCAAGTCCTCCATTGTTTTCGACACCATCGCCATCGAATCCCAGCGGCAGCTCTACGCCACCTTCCCGGCCTTCGTCCTGAATTTCCTGCCGCGCTACGAACGCCCGCACGCCGAGGCCATCGAGAACCTCACCGCGCCGGTCATCATCGACCAGAAGGCGGTCGGTGGCGGGCCACGCTCCACGGTCGGCACCATGACCGACATCTACGCCCTGATCCGAGCCCTGTTCGCGCGCTTCGGTTCTCCGTCCACGGGATTGGTCTACGACTACTCCTTCAACACCCCGCAGGGCATGTGCACCGAGTGCGACGGACTCGGCGTGGCCATCACCGCCGACCCGGGCAAACTTGTGGACCGCACCAAATCGCTCAACGAGGGCGCACTACTGGTACCCGGCTACACCGTCGGCAGCGGCGATTGGCAGCTGTATGCCAACTCCGGCCGATTCGACCCGGACAAGAAACTCGCCGACTACGACGACGCGGAATGGCGCGACCTGCTACACGGCACCGGCGGCAAAGTGGAATTGTCTTTCGCGAAAGGCACCTGGAAAGCCAATTACGAAGGCCTGGTCGACAAATTCACTCGCACCCGGCTCAAGCGCGACACCTCGGGGCTGTCGGAGAAGACCCGCGAACAGATCCAGCGCTTCCTCACGGAGGGCGTCTGCCCGGCCTGCCACGGGGCGCGACTGAATCCGAAGGCCTTGGCCACCGCCATCAATGGACGCAATATCGCCGACTGGGCGCGGCTGCAGATCACCGATCTGATCGAGGTACTCGGCGAAATCGACGACCCGGCCGCCGTCCCGCTGGCCGCGGCCACCCGGGTCGCGCTCGAACGTGTCGCCGCGATCGGGCTGGGCTACCTGAGCCTGGACCGCACCACCTCGACCCTGTCCGGCGGTGAGGGCCAGCGCCTGAAGATGATCAAGCACCTGGGCAGCACGCTGGTCGGGATGACCTACATCTTCGACGAACCCAGCGTCGGCCTGCACCCGCGCGATGTCGGGCGGCTCAACCACATGCTGGAGGCGCTGCGGGACAAGGGCAACACCGTACTGGTCGTCGAGCACGATCCGGATGTCATCCAGATCGCCGACCACATCGTGGACGTCGGTCCGCGCGCGGGCGTCCACGGCGGCGAGGTCGTCTTCACCGGCAGTTTCGCCGAGTTGCGGCAGGCCGAGACCCCCACCGGCGCGGGATTGCGCCGCACCTTCCGGGTCAAGGAGAACTTCCGGCCCGCGACGGGCACGCTGACGGTGGCGAATGCCAACGCGCACAACCTGAAAGATGTCACCGTCGCCATTCCGACCGGCATCCTGACCGCCGTCACCGGTGTCGCCGGCTCGGGCAAGAGCAGCCTCATCCGCGACGAATTCCTGGTCCGCTACCCGGAATCGGTCTTCGTGGACCAGTCCGCCATCGCCGCGTCCTCCCGGTCCACGCCCGCCACCTACCTCGGGCTCATGGATCCGATCCGCAAGCTGTTCGCCAAGGCGACCGGCGAACCGGCCGGTCTGTTCAGCTTCAACTCCGACGGCGCCTGCACCGAATGCGGCGGCCGCGGCGTCATCATCACCGAGATCGCCTACATGGACCCGGTCACCACCCACTGTGAATCCTGTGACGGGCGGCGGTTTTCCGATCGGGTCCTCGCACTCACCCTGCGCGGCAAGTCGATTGCCGATGTCCTCGAGCTCTCCGCCGAGGCGGCCGTGGAGTTCTTCCCCGAGAAGACGCTGAATGCCAAGTTGCGCACCATGAACGAGGTAGGCCTGGACTACCTGAGCCTGGGCCAGGCCATGAGCACCCTCTCCGGCGGCGAACGCCAGCGCATCAAACTCGCGACGCAGCTGCAGAACACCGGTACGGTCTACGTCCTCGACGAACCCACCACCGGCCTGCACATGTCCGATGTCGACACCCTGCTCACGCTCATGGACAACCTGGTCGAGCGTGGGAACTCGGTCGTGGTCATCGAGCACAACCTGGACGTGGTCGCACACGCGGACTGGGTCATCGACCTCGGGCCCGACGGCGGCAAGAACGGTGGCGAGGTCGTGTTCACCGGTACTCCCGCCGAACTGCTCACCGACCCGGCCTCGCTGACGGGGGAGTACCTGCGCCGCTACAAGTCCGCCTGACGAAGAGCGTCACGGGTACTGATCGTCCGCGGTACTTGCCGCCCGCCACGCCCTGGCTTCACTGGGATTGCCGCGGCGATTGAGGAGTTCGGCGAGACCGGCCGTGGCCCGGGGGTCACCCTGGGTCGCGGCGGCGCGCCACCAATGCTCGGCCTCGGTGAAATCGCCCCGGCGATAGCGGAAGACGCCGAGGTCGTAGGCGGCGCCCGGATGACCGAATTCGGCTGCCTGCGTCCATAGTTGGCAGGCCTGCTCCTCGTCGCCGCGGCGCTGCATGGCCACGCCCAGCTCGTAGAGCGCGTGCTGGTAGCGGCTGGCATCGGTGGGCGGGGCCGGGGGCGGCGGGATGGGGCCGATGGTGAGTTCCACGACCAGTTCGCCGAAGTCGGGCGGGCCGACGCCGGTGCTGCAGTGCAGGACCGTCATGGCGGGTTCGCGGGCGATGAGCATGCCGTAGTTACCCGTCCAGGAGACGGTGGCCTCGGTGTCGTCCACCCAGACAGGGGTGAGGGTGATGGTGGCATCGGTCTCGGCAGGGCACACCTGTAGCTCGATGCCGCCCGACATGGCATCACTCCAGACGTCAACCCCCCTGAGCCGGCGGCCTTCCAGCAACACATGTCCGCGCTCCACGGCGAGCCCGATGCCCAGGCTGCGCACCCCGTGGCGCGGGGCGGCGCTGCGCAGGGTCAGCCGGACCATGGTGGGGGAGCCGCCGAGACCCTCCGAGTGCAGGGGGAAGACCTGCGCTCCGTTCCAGGTCACCGGGTCTGCGCTGTCGTATCGGTCCGCCAGTGTTGGTTCGGTCGTGCCCGGCTCGGCGTACGAATACGACCCCTTCATCTGCCCCGCCTTCCGCCGGTGCCCGGTGATATTCGGGGCTACCGTAGTACCGATGCCACCTTCTGCGTCCCGGATTTGCCAGCTCCGCGATCCAGCAAACTCCTGGTCGCATGACCGGCATCTTTCCGGGCGTCCGACCGGTGCCCGGTGTACCGATTTCGCCGATCGATCGACGTGGCGGCCACGTCCACGCGGTGTGTCGTTCTTGCGGACGGCCTGGTGTCATGTTGAATCGTCGGCGACGTACCAGCGAACGAGTGAAAGGTAAGGACATATGGCTCTGCCCACCATGACCCCCGAACAACGCTCCGAGGCGCTGGCGAAGGCCGCGGCGGTTCGTAAGGCCCGCTCGGAACTCATCGCGCAGGTCAAGAAGGGGTCGGTCAGCCTCGCCGAGGTGCTCAAGCGCGCGGACAAGGAGGACCTGGTCAAGAAGACGAAGGTGGCGGCGGTCATCAAGGCGCTCCCGGGCATCGGCCCGGTCAAGGCGGCCAAGCTGATGGACGAGGCCGAGATCCCCGCGGACCGCCGGATCGGCGGCCTGGGTTCCCGGCAGCGGGCCGCGCTGCTGGAGGCGCTGAAGGCTTGAGATCGGGGGGTGGCCTGCCGGGTCGCGAACCGGCCCGGCGGCAACCACTCCCACCGCCTCCGAATCCTCGGTGAACATGCAGGACATCGACCGATTTGGTCCAGGCGGTCCAATCCGATAACCTTGCTGAGCATCACCGGTCCGGGTGGCGGAATGGCAGACGCGCTAGCTTGAGGTGCTAGTGCCCGTATTAGGGCGTGGGGGTTCAAGTCCCCCTCCGGACACAGTCAGTAGGCCCACGGGCGGTTTTGGAGCAGTTTCCACCAAAACCGCCCTTTTTCATGGTCACAGCCCGCCGAGGAAATCGACCGTCTGCCGAATCTTCTCCCGGCTCATCCTGTGGTCTGCAACGGATTTCGCCTCGATCGTGGCGATTTGCGCGGGTACCGAGGTCCAGCCTCCGCACCGCGATCGAACCCCGAACTGAAACACCTCTCACAAAGTGCGAATTCCGTACTGCGCCTGCCGAGTTCGGTGATCACCGTATCGAACTCGGGTCATCCGGGCGAGCGTGGCGGCGGCCGACATGAAGCACGTGTTGACAGCGCGACGGCGAGCCTCATAAACTCGATATCGATTCGAGTTCTACAAAAATCAGGGCCGGGTTCCGGCCCTGATTCATCGCCGAGGTCACCGGAACGACGTGGCGTCCACGGCGGCGGAGATATGTCGACCACCGGCCCCTCGAGGGCGTGGCAGGTAGCTGTGCGCCGCTGGCAGTTCGCAAACACCACGACACCGAGGTGGTCAACCCAATCGAGAGTCAGGAGTTGATATGACTGCGCACGAAGAGACCGCAGAGGTAGTTGTCGTCGGCGCCGGGATGGCGGGATTGATGGCAGCGACCACGCTGGCGCCGACGACCGATGTGGTTGTCCTCGAGTCCACCGACCGCACGGGCGGGCGAGTCGACACCGTCCGTAAGGGCGATTACTGGATCAACGTGGGCACTCAGTTCACCGAAGGCACCGGTGCGCTGATCGATGCCCTGAACAAGCACGGCATCGAGATGGGTTCGCTCGCAGGCAAAAGCGTCGCGCTGTACCTCAATGGCGGGCTGGTCGACACCGCGAATCCCCTCGCGCTCATGTTCCGTACGAAGATGACGATGATGGATCGTCTCGGCATGGCCATCGTCGGTGCGCGCATTCTCGCCGTCATGCCGTTCCTGGAGTCGCAGAGCCGAATCGCGCAACGGGTTCGCGCCGAGCTCGACACCAAGCTGGCGTCGTATCTACTCCAGGGCGTCCGCTCCGAGCTGGCCGGCGAGGTCGTCCGGTCGTGGTCGGCGCAGTGGATGGGATGCGAGGCGGAGGAGACGGCCGCGACCCAGTTCGTCACGTCCGTGGCGATCGCATTGGCCGACCCGGAGAAGATTCCGAACTTCTCGCTGCCGGTCGGTGGCAACCAGACTTTGACCGATGTACTGGCGGAAGACCTCGGCGGTCGGATCCGGTTGAACTCGGTGGTGCGATCGGTACGCCAGGACGGCGACGGCGTCGTCGTCGACTACCTCGATGGTGACCGTCCGGCGAGGATTCGGGCAGAGCGCGCGATCGTGACCGCGCCCGGCGATATCGCCGAGCGGATAATTCCAGACCTCCCGCAGCGGTACCGCGTCGCTTTCAACGACATCACGTACGGCCGGTACGTAGTGGTCGGGTTCTTCACCGAGGAAGTGGGGCGGCAGCGCTGGGACGACTTCTTCGGCGTCTCGACGCCGCAGTTGTCGTTCCAAGCGATGTTCAACCACGCCGCGGCGATGCGCAAAGGTGGCGATCGAAAGCCAGGCGGAGCACTGGCCTGTTTCGCCGGCGGGGCTCAGGCCGACGCATTGCTGGACCTGCCCGACGAGGAAATCCTGTCGCGATTCACGAAGGACCTGCTCACCGTTTTCCCCGAGCTGGACGGGAAGCTGGGCGACGGCGTTGTGCGGAAGCACCATCGGGTCGTCCCGTTCTGGGCGCCCGGCCGGAGGAACTCGCTTCCGACGTTGCGGAATCCGTTCGGATCGATATACCTCGCGGGCGATTATCAGCTCGATCTGCCATCGCTCGCCGACGCGGCCGCGTCGGGTGAGCAAGCGGGGAAGGCCGTACTGGCGAGCCTGAGCCGGCGACGATAGCCGAGGCCGCGATCGAGAGAACACAGGGACATTCCGGACGCCACCGCGGCCATACCGCACTCGGCGGTCACCCGTCGGCCGGCCGGGTTCCCAAACTCTCAGGTCGGTACACCTAGGTCGTCACGGCTGTCACCGCCGCCAACGCGGCGGCGTTGAGCACCCGGTACCCGCGGCCCGGGTCGAGGCCGTGGATCTCCTTGGTGTCCAGGGCGTCCGTGAAGTCGAGGATGTCCGTGCTGAACTCCTGACCGGGGACCAGTACCGGGAATCCCGGCGGATACGGAGTGACGAAGGTGGCCGATACCACCGGCTGCCCGGCGCCGAGCCGCTCGCGGACCTGGTCGGCGGGCAGGTACTCGCATCGGTCGTCGTCGTAGGCCAGGTAGCGCTCCAGGTCCGCCACCTCGGTTCTCGCGTCCGGGCCGAGCGCCGCCAGCCGCCGCGCGGTATCGGCGATGTGCCACCAGATGTCGTTCCGCAACTGCGCGACACTGTTGTACGCCGACAGCTCCCGCCTGGGAGGCATTGTCAGCAGCGTTTCCTTCCGCTGCGTCATCGGCCGGCACCGCCTGTCGCTATTTCCGGTTCAGCTGCCAATCCGGCGGCAGCCCCTGGACTTTCGCGTCGGTGCCGCACGCCTCGATGGACACGGTCGCCGGACCCAGGCGGAGGTCCGTGAGCCGGATGACGCCCGCCCGGTCGGGCAGGCGCGGCGCGATGGTGAGGGTGCGCCCGGGGACGTCGGGCATCAGCCCCAGGAACGATCGCATGAGCAGCAGGGGCGCCGCGCTCGCCCACGCCTGCGGGGAGCACGAGGTGGGATACGGCACCGGGGAACTGAAATCGGAGCGCGCGAAGCCGCAGAACAGTTCGGGCGGCCGGGCCCCGAATTCCAGGATGGCCTCGAGCAGTCCGCTCGCGAGTTTCACACTCAGGTCCAGTGCGCCGGGGATGTGGCCGTAGCGCATCAGACCGGCCACCGCGATGGCCGTATCGTGCGGCCACACCGAACCGGTGTGATAGCCCATGGGATTGAAGTGGCGAGCGGTGGAAGACAGTGTGCGCAAACCGAATCCGCTGTTCAGGTCCGCCGCGCCCAGCCGCTCGATCAGTTCGGCCGCGCGTTCGTCGGGCACGATGCCGGTCCACAGGCAGTGGCCGGGATTGCTCGATCCGACATCGACCGGCTGCTTCGAGCCGTCCAGCGCCAGGGCATAGCAGCTGCTCTTCGGCATCCAGAAGGACTCGTCGAAATGGGCTTTGAGGTCGGCGGCCTGCGTGCGCAGCCGCTCGGCGAGGGCGTGGTCGCCGGCCTCCTCGGCCAGTTCGGCGCGACCGATCCGGGCCGCGTAGACGTAGCCCTGCACCTCGCACAGGGCGATCGGAGGGTCGGCGAGGCGGCCGTCGGCGAATCCGATCGCGTCCCAGCTGTCCTTCCACCCCTGGTTGGCGAGGCCGCGGTCGGTCTTGCGCCGGTACTCGACGAAGCCGTCGCCGTCGAGGTCGGCGTCGGTGTCGATCCAGGTCAGCGCCGCGTCGGCGGCCGGCAGCAACTCCTGTACGGCCGCGGCGCCGATACCCCAGCGACGGCATTCGGCGAGCAGCATCACGAACAGGGGGGTCGCGTCGGCGGTGCCGTAGTAGACGGTGCCGCCGAGCACCCGATCACTGCCGGGACCGTAGCGCCGCTCGTGCATGATGCGGCCGGGTTCCTCCTCGGTGAGCGGATTCGACTCGGTGCCTTGGAGTTTCGCCAGCTGGCGCAGTGTGCCCAGGGCCAGGTCCGAATCCAGCAGCAGCGCCATCCACGAGGTGAGCAGACTGTCGCGGCCGAACAGGGCCATGAACCAGGGCGCGCCGGCGGCCACATAGGAGGTGCCGTCGGCGGGATCGTCGAGGCGCAGCGCACCGAGATCGGTCTCGGTACGCTGCAGGATGGCGTTGAGGCCGGCGCCGCTCGCGGTGAGGGTGGTGGTGGAGGCGCGCCAGCGGCGGATCTTGTCCGCCGGGCTGTATTCGTCGTTGTCGTCGAAGTTCATCGGGACGGCCCGATGGTCGTTGATCGGCTGGCAGTGCACCACCGTCTGCCAGCTGCCCTTTGCCGGGACCAGCACCTGCCAGGTCAGCGATCCGGGCTGAACCTCGGGGTCCTCGCTGGCGGTGATGATGACGCCACGCCCCTGCTGACTGCGGTCGGTGAAGCGCAGCGCCTGCTCGGTGGCGGCCGATTCGCTGCCGCCACCGCCCGCCCGGCCCTCCTTGACCGCGAACAGGTCCGCGAAGTCCGCCTCGGCATCGAGAACCACGGTCAGGGCGGTGTCCTCGTCGCCGAGATTGAGCACGCTGATGATCTCCTGCATTCCCTCACCCACGACGCGACGGCGCTGGACCAGCACCGTCGCGTCGGCGATACCGTGCGGTGGCGGTTTCCGGGCCACGAATCGCGCCCGGAAGGGTTCGCGCACCACCACCGAAAGCTGTTCCGGCGGAAGACCGTCCACGCGCAGCTCCCATCGGGTCAGGATGCGCGTGTCCCGGTAGTACAAACCGTGCGCGGTGCCGGGGTGAAGGTCCCCGAGGCGGTCGGACAGGCAGAAGGTTCCGGCCTCGACGAGGGTGATCAAACCGGCGCCACCCTCGATGAGAACGGGTGGGCCGGCATTGAATACGCTCACGGGCGACCGCCCGGCGCAGGGCTGCTGAGGATCGGGGTCCCCGCGGGCACCCGCATCCGGACGGCGGTTCGCGACGCCCGTTGCGCCGCCATCTCGATCGCCCGGTGATAGGCCGCCTCGTAGCCCTGCGCGAACAGGTCCGTGGCGAACAGCCTTTCGACACGCTCCCGGCAGGCGTAGGGGTCGATCTCATCGGCGCGGGCGATGTATCCGGGTAGTTCGTCGGGATCGTCGCAGATCCATCCGGTCACGCCATGTTCGACGACCTCTTCCACCGCACCGCCGCGCAGCGCGATCACCGGTGTGCCACAGACCATGGCCTCGATCATGACAATGCCGAAGGGTTCTTCCCACCGAATCGGGAACAAAAGGCAGCGCGCGCCGGCGAGCAGATGGCGTTTCGCGGTCGCGTCGGCCTCGCCGAACACATCGTCGCTCTCGGTGAGCAGCGGCTCGATGTAGTTGTCGAAGAACTCGTGCTCGGGCGGCTCGTTGAGCTTGCCCGCCAGGACCAGGCGTACACCGGCGGAGTGTGCGGCGCGCAGCGCCAGGTGGGGTCCCTTGTAGGGCGCGTAGCGGCCCAGGAACAGGGCGTAGTCGAGCTTTTCGGTGCGGAATGGCCATTCCGAGGGGCGGATCGCGTTGTGCACGCGGCCGATCCAGTTCAGATCCGGCGCGAGCGCGCGCTGCCGGTCACTGATCGCCACGAGCCGCACACTGTGATCGAGCGATTGGTAGTAGTCGTGCATCTCGGGGTCGACCGGACCGTGCACAGTGACGACGGTGGGAATCCCGAGCCCCCGGTACGCGGCCGCGTTGGCCGGGCCGGCGAAGGTGTGATCGTGCACGACGTCCACCGGGTCCTCGGCGTGCAGTGCCTCGATGATCTGCCAGGTCTTCATGGCATTGACGATCTCCGGGTACGGCTCGCCGAGCCGCTTGGACTGGATCTCGTCCCAGACCCGGACGAATCGGGCCTTTGTACCGGCGTGGCCGGCGCCGAGCAGCGTGACGCGGTGACCCTGATCGACCAGCTCATCGGCCAGCGTGGCGACCACAGCCTCGATACCGCCGTAGCCGACCGGTGGGATGTCGAAATACGGTGGAGCGGCGAGAACGATATGCAGCGACCGCTTCCGGGAATTGACCGCGCCGAACACAGCGGAGTTTTCGGGCTGAAGCTGCAGAAAGTCGAAGGCGTTCTCGAGTGAGGCATCGCACGTAAGTTCGCTACTCATTTCGAAACTCCTCGTCGTGAGTTGAACTGAGCCAAACCCTCGTATACGTTGCCACGAACGACGCTGGTCGGCAAGTGATGTTCGTCCGATTTGGGCGGTCGCAATTCAAAAGTTATGTCGATGGTTTATCAGCTTGAATTGCGGGTATCCTTATCCACCCATCGAGTATGAAATGCATTTGCACCGTGAGGGATTCGCGAATCTCGGCAGTAGCGCTCGGCGAGAATCCTTTTCTACCGACTCACTCCGCAAGCACCTCGGGGAATCCGAACAATGCGACCAGCGCCGGGTCGTGGAACGAGACGACACCGCGAACACCGGCGGCGGTCGGAGCCAGGACCACGATGCCGTGGCCGCGGAGCACGCCATCGGTGTCCCGGTGATACTCGATCGCGGCGGGCTGGCGGTTGGCCGTGGTGGGTAGCATCCGCCAGTCGCCGGGCCGGCCCATCACGTAGGTGTCGAGCATGCGGATGCAGTTCACCCGGCCCGCCTGCCAATCGCGGAACGGGGTCGCCTCCAGCGTCGCGTCGGCGCGCAGTACCCGTTCCAGGAGAGCGGCATCGGCGTGCTCGAAGGCAGCGATGTAGCCGTCGAGCAGTGCCCGCGCCCGGTGGTCGGATGGTTCGAGCAATTCCTCTGGCCCCGAGGGCAATTCGTTCAGGCGGGCGCGGGCCCGCTGCAGGCTGCTCTTGACCGCCGCGGTTGTGGTGCCGAGGATTTCGGCGGTCTCGGCGGCGGAGCAGGACAGAACCTCGCGCAGGATGAGGATGGCGCGCTGGCGGGCGGGGAGATGCTGGAGGCTCGCGATGAGGGCCAGGCGGAGTGACTCGCGGGCGACCACCGCGGCGGCCGGATCGTCCGAGGCCGGAGCAATCCATTCGCCGGGGCATGGTTCGAGCCACGAAACCTCGCCCGGCGCAACGCGACTCGGCGCTCCCTCGGACCCGTCGCCGGGACCGCCCAGGCCCGAGGGCAGTACTCGGACGCGGCGCGGCTCGAGCGCCGACAGGCAGATATTGGTGGCGATCTTGTACAGCCAGGTCCGCATCGAAGCGCGGCCCTCGAAAGCGGCGTAGGAGCGCCAGGCGCGCAGGTATGTCTCCTGGACCAGGTCTTCGGCGTCGTGGGCCGAGCCGACCATGCGGTAGCAGTGCGCCAGCAGTTCCCGGCGGAACCGCTCGGTTTCGGCGGCGAAGCGGCTCCGATCGGCCGCCTCCGCCAGGTGCGCCGTCATGCGGCGAGTTTAGGCTGCCGCCGGGCTGCGGAATGGCTACTTGTCATGGGCTGTCTCTTTCCGGATCGTGTCCCCGCTGATCGGGTCCTCGCCCATTACGACCGCTGCGGCGGTCCGAAGGAATCGAAGCCCAGGTCAGCGGGTATCCGGAATGGTCAGGGCAGCAGGGCCAATTTGCCGATGGTGGCGCGGGATTCCATTTCCGCGAGGACCTTCGGGCCGTCGGCGAGATCATGGGCGGTGGGTCTACTGGGGGCGAGGACACCCGCTGCGATGAGCGCGAACATTTCGGCCATGACCTCGCCGAAAACGTGGGGAGCGGCCTGGATCAGCACGCCGATATTGAGGCCGATGAGGTGAATCTGGTGCTTGTACACCAACTCCCAGTTGGTGATGGCGCTGTCGCCCCCTGCCATGCCGTAGACGACGACCCGTCCGGTGACCCGTTTGGCCGCGGCGAGGCTCTCGGTGAAGGTGGCGCCACCGGCGGATTCGAGCACCAGGTCGGCTCCGGCGCCGCCGGTCAGTTCCAGCACCTCGGCGGCGAGGTGCTCGGACCGTGAGTCCAGCATGTGGTCGGCACCGAGTCTCCGCACGATCTCGTGTTTGCCCGGCGAGGCGGTGGCGATGACGGTCGCACCGTAGTGCTTGGCCATGGCGACCGCGGCTTGGCCGGTCGCGCCCGCTGCGGCATGGATCAGCACCGTCTCGCCAGTGGCTATGCGGCCCAACGGTTTCAACGCGGCGAGCGCGGTTGGCCAGTTCACGACCAGTCCGAGTGCCTGCTCGGCGGTCCACCCGGACGGGATCGGCACGGCCGAGACTGCGGGCAGCACCGCGTATTCGGCGAATGCTCCGGCCCCGACGCCGACGACGCGGTCCCCCGAAAGCGGCTCGGCCACTTCGTCTCCCGCCGCGACGACCTCACCGGCGGCCTCGAACCCCGCCGTGTACGGCGGCCGCGGTCCGCCCAGGAATGTTCCGTGGGCCTGGGAGATATCGGCGAAATTGACTCCGGCGGCGGCGACCCGGATCAGTACCTCGCCCGGACCGGGAACCGGTACCGGCGCGTCGGTGATCAGACGCAGGTCCTGCGGGCCCCGCAGCGAGGTCTGCCGCAGGGCCCGCATGGTGGTGGGAATGGTCATGGCGATCAGCACTCCTTCTCGGTTTGTCACCAGGTAGACCGCCGCCATGGGAGAAAGGAATCGGCCGCCGGAATCGGTCAGCCGATCGGCGTGACCGCGGGCATGGTGAAGCGGCCCGACAGGATGTCGGGGCCGGGCACGTAGGAGCGGGCGAAGAGGATGAACGGGTGGCCGGCGGCCGGGGCGGGCAGCCAGTTCGCGCGGCGATCGGGCTGCGGCGTCTGCGGTTGGATCCAGATGTCGATGCTGCCGTCGGGGTTGGTGACGACTCCCGGTGTGTTGCCCGCGATTTCGTAGCGGTTGATCGGGTTGGGGGTCAGGAACTGGCCCGTCGGCTGGACCTCGTAGAGCGATACCGACCAGAACGCGTGGGAGGGAATGCCGCCCGGCGGCAGGTGCAGGGTGTAGGCGGTGTTCCCGGTCATCGGTTGTCCCGCACCGTCGGTGAAGGTGATCCAGTAGTTGGCCTCTTCGCGCCGCAGCCCGAGCATGCCGGTGCCGCTGCCCAGCGCCAGGGCGCGCTGCGCGTGGTCGCGCTGGTCGGTGGTGCCCAGCAGGGATCCGGGCGGGCTGTAGTCGATCCAGCCCTTGGCCTTCGCGGTCTGTGCGGCGTACTGCTTCATGTAGGCGCCGAGCTGTGGAAACAGCCTGCGCCAGGCGTCTTTCGCCGATTGCGGCAGGCGGTCGAAGCCGCAGTCCGCGCCGCAGATGCCGACCCGACGAAGGGTGTCGAGCAGGGGACGGTCGGCAGCGGGTGGGGGATCGAGGGTCAACATCTGGTTCACCACGGCCAGGTAGTTCTCCGGGTCGCCGGGAACCGGCTGGACGCGGGCGGTCGGCTCGGTCGTGGTGGGCTGCGCGGGCGTGAAGGTGAACCCGTCCTGTACAGCATTGACGGCGGCCTGATCGGCAGGGCCCGTGGTCTGGACCCGCAGGTTGACATAGACGTCATTGGTGGGCGCGTGCACGACCGAGACCCCTTGGGGCGCTTGGCCGTTCCACTGCGGTCCGACCAGCAGATAGTGCTGGGCGCCGCTGCCGGTGGTGCGCGGGCCCGCGTAGAAGAAGGTGTTGGAGTAGAAGTCGATGAGGGTCAGCACGTAGTAGCGGCTGCCGGTGTCGGGGGTGTCGAGGAAGACCGGTCCCCGCGAAAGATCGGTCCACGCTGTCGAATACAGCGCGTCGACCAGCGGCGCGTTGGCCCAGGTGTCCTGCGGCCCGGCCACAGCGCGGGAGTGCGCGAAGTGATCGAGCGTGGTGCTGGTGCGGCCTCCGGTGGTCTCGAGCGCGTTCCATCGCAGCTGCGAAAGGAAGTACAGCGGGAACGCGTAGTCGTAGGCCGTGCGGATCGCAGTGTCCGTGTCGGCCGGCGCGGCCGGGCCGGAGGCGGTCCCGCAGGCTGCCAGTGCCGCGGCGATGACGACTCCGGCCAGTGCCCGTGCGGTACGAGCGGAGAGAGCGCGGTTGCCTCGGACAGGTCTCATGGAACCCTCCTCGATATATCCGAACTGTAAGGCGACTGCCTTAATGCGTATGCCTCGAGAGGTCGGCTTGTCAAAGGCTGGTCTGATCCCTGGGCCTGGGCATTGACATCCGATCGGGGGGTCCACCCCAGATTTCGAGAGTCCCGCTGACCGGGACTTATGCCATCGCTCAGCGGCAGCGGCGTTGCCAACGAGCCGTTCGTGCCCAACATGCCTGCGGCCAAATAGTTCTCACGGTCCCGGTCCCCGGGCCAGGTGCGCCTCCCTCGGGGACCGGGATCGGATCACTACGATGTCGGAGTGTCAGACGGCCCATCCACCAGGCAGATCCTGGCTTCGACCGCATTGCGCATGTTCGCCGAGCGCGGCATCGACGCGGTGTCGCTGCGTGAGCTCACCGCGGCCGCCGGTCAGCGCAACAAGACTGCCGCGCAATACCATTTCGGCACCAAGGAACAGCTGGTCCGGGAGATCTTCGAACAGCACACCGGGCAGGTGAATCAGCGCCGCTGGGAGCTGCTCGCCGAACTCGGCCATGACAGCCGACGCCTCGGCGTCGCCGAACTCGCCGACGCTCTGATCCGCCCGCTCGCCGAGCAGGCCACCCGCCCGGACGCCCACTATCTGCGTTTTCTCGCCCAGGTCTCCACGCCCCCCTGGGTTTACGCTCTGACCCAGGCCGATCCCGCCGTCACCGACAGCGTCCGGACCGTCCTGGCGGCCCTGGCCGAGCGGCTCACCCGCATTCCGGCCCCGGTCCTGCGCACCCGCCTGTCGTTCAGCATGATGCTCGCCGTCCGTGCCCTCGCTGGTCTCGAACACGCCGCCCCGGCCGCCGACGATCCGCGCACTGCGTTGTTCACCACCAACATCGTCGACGCCACCGTCGGCATGCTCACCGCCCCCGTCTCGGGCACCGCCGCCAACCTCCTCACCGAGCTGCCCGACAACCCGTCGGACCCGGCCTGGCCGTGGCAGATTCTGATCGGCGCGGCCAGCGGCGACTAGCTGATCGTGGTTCCGCGCCGGATCCACCGGATCCCGGCGGGGTAGCGCCCGCGGTTTATGACGCGGTCGGCCATTGGCTCCGAACATGCTGGGGCGCAGGATGTCTGCCCGCTCTGGTCAGGCGATGGTGGCGGGTTCGCGGAGTGGGGTCAGGGCGTGGGTCCAGGCCAGGAGTTCGCCGATCACGAAGATGAAGGCGTCGCAGGAGCCGACGTGCTCGGCGAAGCGGCGGGTGTGCGGGTGCCGTCCGGGGGTGCGGGCCGCCGGGACGGGTTCGTCCAGCAGCGGGAGCTGGTGATCCTGCCGATCGATCAGCTCGAATTCGGCTGTCTCGCCTGCATGTTCGGTGGCGATGGCCTGCACCCAGCGGGCCACCTTCTCGCCGTTGCGGCCGGGCCGGGTGCTGCCGATGATGATGCCGATTCTGGTCATGCCGATTACTCCTCGGGTGGTGACGACTCGACGACACAAGGTGCCGCCGAGCCCACGCGTTGCGACATCCCGGCGCAGTGATGTGCGTCACTAGCCTGGGGTGCGGGGCCGTCCGGGCTGCCGGACGGTTTCCCCGCGAGAGCGGTTCAGCTCACCCAGCCCTCGAATCGGCACGTGCCCTGGGATTTCGACCATCGAGCGGATGGCGATCGTTCCGAAATATCTGCGCTTCAGTTCAGTGCCGCAACCCGAAAGCGCTGGCGCTCTTGCCTTCAGCGCGCGGGCCGGTCATCTCGTCCGCCCGTAGCATCAGGGCAGGCCAGGCAACATTCTTGTGCCGGAAGGCATTCGGGCACTCGGAGCCGGAACCGGTTACCGACAACAGTCCTGACGATTGTCCCAGTCGTGTGTATGGTCGGAAGGGCATGTTTCAGAATCGGGAGTGCCAGGGCTTCATGAGTAGTCAACGACCGCTATCGTCCTTCGAGTTCAAGCATTTCGACCCCGACGCCCGCTGGGGCGACGTGCCGAAAGCCGGTGTGCCGCTGTTCGTCGCGACCACGGTGCGCGGTGAGATCGATCCCGACGTCATGCGCAGGGTCCTGGCGGAATTGGCCGCCGACCACGCGCTGCTGCGCGCGGTCATGGTCAACGAGCCCGGCAGTGAGCCGGTCTTCCGGGTTCGCGAGGAGTACCAGCCCCCGCTCGAGGTCACCGAGTGGGGACCCGACGGCTACCAGCGGCTGGTCAACATCGAACAGGACTGGAGCACCGGCCTTTTCAAGGCTCACGTGCTGCGCGAGGGCGGCCTCGACCAGATCGTGCTGATCATGCACCACGGCATGTGCGATGGACGGTCGGCGCTGGCGCTGCGCGACGACATGTGGCAGCGCTACGGCGCCCAGCTGGCGGGTTCGCCACTGCCGCCGTCGAATTCGGACAACGAGCTGGTCGACGGTATCGATACGTTGCTGGCGGGCAGTGTCACCGAGGCCGAGGTCGACGAGTTGGTCGCGATGCTGCGCGGTATCGCGGCTGCCGGTGACGCGGTGCCCGCGCCACTCGAGCTGCCCCGCGACGGCGACGGCGTCGGCGACCCGGTGGGCCGGTTCGCCACCCAGCGCATCGAGGTGGACCCCGAGCAGAGCGCCGCCTTCTTCGGTGTCGCACGCGCGCAGGGTGTTTCGGTCAACAGCCTGGTCACCGGCGTGGCCATGGTCGCGGTGCGCAGCCAGCTCGAGGCGGATTCCGGGCCGGTACCGATGGTGTTCGGGCACGCGGTGGATCTGCGCGCCTCGCTCGCCGAGCCGATCCCGCAGTCGACGCTGCTCAATTGCGCGGGTGGGGTGGCCACCCCGGTCTTCGCCGCCGCCGACACCGATCCGATCGAGCTGGCCAAGGCGACGGAGGTGGCCATGCGCGCCGCCCTCGACGCCCGGTTCCCGGCCCTGTTCATGCGGGCCTCGCAGCGCGCGTTCGACCCGGAGACCGCCGCGATCTTCGGTGCGCAGCCCACGCTGGGTATGGCGAATCTCGGTGTGGAACAGACGCCTTCGATCCCCGGCGGGCTCGAATTCGTCTCCGACGAGGCGTTCGGCATGGCCAAGGGCATGCCGCCGAAGCTGACCGTGTGGACCGTCGCCGAGCGGCTCGTCATTCACGTCAACTACGACACCACCCGCAACAGTCACGCCCTGATGGGCCGCGTGACCGAGGCGATCCGGGACCAGGTCCGTTGCATCTGCGACGCCGACGCGGATCGTGGCTGACTCGCGGCCGGACGCGCCATGAGAGTTGCTGTCAGTCAAGAGAAGTGCATCGCAGCCGGTCACTGTGTGCTGCGTGCCGACCAAGTCTTCGACCAGCGCGACGACGACGGTGTCGTCGTGCTGCTCGACGAGAATCCGGCGCCGGAGCAGGCCCCTGCCGTGCGAACGGCCGCCGAATTCTGCCCAGCGCAAGCCATCCAGATCGAGGATTGACCCGAACATGCCTGAGTCCAGCACCGAGGCCCCCGCCGAGCCGACCTTCTATCCCGGTCGCCGCGCCGCGAGCTGCCCGTTCGCGCCCGCCGCGGAGATCCGCGAACTCGCCGCCGCCGGCCCGATCTCCAAGGTCCGGACCTGGGAGGGCAAGCAGCCGTGGCTGATCACGGGCTACACCGAGGCGCGCGAGCTGTTCGCCGACGCCCGCGTCAGCGCCGACAACCACCACCCCTCCTACCCGCACATCCACGAGGGGATGAAGACGGTCGCGGAGATGAGCCCGCGCACCATGTTCAACACCGACGGCCAGGAGCACGCCCGCTACCGGCGCATGCTGGCCAAGCCGTTCACTCCCAAGCGGCTCGAGGCCATGCGGCCCAATATCCAGAAGCACATCGACGAGACCATCGACGCCATGCTGGCGCAGGGCAACTCGGCGGACCTGATGAAGGCGCTGGCGCTGCCGGTGCCGTCGCTGATGATCTGCGAACTGCTCGGTGTCCCCTACGAGGACCACGCGTTCTTCCAGGAGGCCACCGAACTCGGCTTCGGCGGCAATGCCACCGCCGAGGAGCAGCAGCAGTCGACGCTGGAGATGCTCGGCTACCTCAACAAGCTGGTCGAGGCCAAGACCGAGAACCCGGCCGAGGATCTGCTCTCCGATGTCGCCGAACTGGTGCGCGACGGTGAGCTGCAGGTGTGGGAGGCCGCGCTGCAGACGGTCGGCATCCTGGTCGCCGGGCACGAGACCACCGCGAACATGATCTCGCTGGCCGTCATCGCGCTGCTCGACCGGCCCGAGCAGCTGGCGATCATTCGCGACACCGACGACCCGCAGGTGCTCGGCAATGCGGTCGACGAGCTGATCCGCTACATGACCATTGTCGACACCGGGCTGCGGCGGGTCGCCATCGAGGACATCGAGGTCGGCGGTGAGGTGATCCGCGCGGGCGACCCAATCGTGTTCGACCTGGCCACCGCGAACTGGAACCCGGAGGTCTTCGCCGAGCCGGGCACCCTGGACCTGGCGCGCTCGAATGCCGCGCAGCACTTGGCCTTCGGCTCGGGCCGGCACCAGTGCATCGGTCTGCAGCTGGCGCGCATCGAGCTCGGCATGGTGCTGCAGACGCTGTTCCGGCGGGTGCCGGGGCTGCGCCTGACCGTGCCGACCGAGGATATCGATTTCAAGTACGACGCGATGGTGTACGGGGTGCGGTCGCTGCCCGTCGCATGGTGATGCGGTGACCAGTGCCCTGCCGTCAGGGCAGGGCATGCAGCCAGAGTCTGCTGCGGTCGGCCTCGGTGGTGGCCAACAGCAGGGCGGCGGGCAACGCGATCATGCGAGCCCCGGGGGCGCTCACCGGCAGGGAAATCTGTTGCCATTCAGTGCAATTCGGCGTCATCGACGCCAGCTGCACCACGTGGTCGAGCGCCACGAGACCCAGGACGCGCGACGCGGTCGGCAGGACCTGCAGCACGTCGACCGTTGACGCGCCCGGACCGGGCACGGCGTCGGCCTCGGCCGACGGCCAGCACAGCACGTGTGGTGTGGCGCCGATGGATTGGCCGAGCACCGTGCAGCCGGCACTGCCGCAGCCGACGCGCGCGGCGACGGCATTCGCCCCCGGCAGCTCGTGACGCTGCCATCCGAGGCCGTCGGGCGAGGTCCACACCAGTGGCCGAAGGATGTTGTCGCGCAGAGTTTCCCCGACGATGACGAAGCCCTGCGCGCCGGTGCCGACCCCGGCCGCGCCGGTCTGTTCGCCGGGTGCGGACGACAGCGCCGGATCGTCCGCGTGGCGTTGCCAGTCGGCGCCGTCGGCGGAGGTCCAGAACGCGGCGCCGTAGCGGCCGTTGTCGCCGTCCCAGCCGCCCACCAGCAGATCGGTGCCGCCGCGCGCGGCCGCCGCCGTCACCGCGATGGCGTGCGGACCGCCGAACATCTCCATGGCCTGGGTGTGTTCGGTGAGGCCCCGGCCGTCGCCGCTCCAGATGGTCATGCGCGGATTGCTGTGCGCGCCACCGAAAGCCTGACCCAGCACCACGGTGTGCGTGCCGGTGCCCGCCGAAATCAGTTCCGCCAGTGCGCCGTACGGGCTGTCGGGCCGGACGGGGACAGATGTCCAGCGCGTGCCGTCGGGGGAGGACCAGGCGGCCGGGGCGCGTCCGTCGCCGACCGGAATCGAGCCCAGTGCCAGCACGCCGCCCGCGATCGGCGCGAACTCCAGCACCCGCGCCCCGTGCTGCGGCAGTGATACCTCGCGCCAGGGCGAATCCGATGGCCGCGCAGCACACCCGGCCGCCAGCACGAGAACTGCGACCACGACGATTGACCACCTCATTGGGACAGGGTGTCAGACCGATCCGGCGATTTGTCGGTTGTGCGCGTTTCCCGCGGGACTCGAACCGCCGCGCCGAGGCAAATCCGGGCCGCACACCAGACGGCGTGTGACGATCTCTCCTCGTGGCTGCTGTCCGGTTCACACGGATATGGATGCTGGTGGCGCTGGTGACGGCGCTGCTCCCACTGCATGCGCACGCCGATCCCATCTCGGATCTGCTGAATCCGGCACACGATCCGGCCAGCGTGCTGCCGTCGCCACCGACCGACCCCTTCTTCACGCCCGGGCCCGGTTTCGAGGCCCGCCCGCCGGGCAGCGTGCTCTCGGCCCGTACCACCGACAGCCTGTTTCCCGCCGCCCGCGCCTACCAGCTGCTGGTGCGCTCCACCGACTCCCACAATCAGCCGGTCGCCATCGTGACCACCCTGCTGCTGCCGAACGAGGCGTGGAAGGAATCAGGACCGAGACCGCTGGTGTCGTACAACCTTCCGATCTCCTCGCTGGGGCAGTCCTGTGCGCCCTCCACGGAACTCAAGCGGGCTGTGTCGGCCGATGTCGTGGCGATCCGGTTGATTCTCGCCAAGGGCTATTCGGTGGTCGTTCCCGACCACCAGGGCCCGCGGCAGGCATACGCGGCGGGGCTGATGGGCGGGCATGCCGTGCTCGATTCCATCCGGGGCGTGACCCGCGCGAACATGCCGGAGCTCGGGCCGGCGACACCGGTGGTGATGACGAGCTATTCCGGCGGTTCGATCGCCACCAGCTGGGCGGCGCAGCTCGCGCCGACCTACGCGCCGGAGATCCGGTTGGCGGGCGTGATAATCGGGGGGACTCCGGCGGATTATCAGATGCTGCTGCCCGCCATGAACGGCAACTGGGGTACCGGGGTCCTGCTGGCGGCCGTGCTCGGGCTGGCGCGCGAGTACCCGGAACTGATGGGCCTGTTCAACGACAACGGGTGGCGGTTGGCGCGGATGTTCCGCGATATCTGCATTTCACAGGAGACGGCGCTCGGGCTGATCACGCCGCTGCGGGTGGACCAGCTCTCGGTCGTGCCGGATCCATTGAAACTGCCTGCGGTGCAGCGGATTCTGGAAGAGAACCGCCCCGGCCGCAGCGCGCCGGCCGCGCCGGTGTTCCTCTTCCACGGCGTCAATGAGATCTTCGTTCCCTTCGCGGGCGCGCAGCATCTGTTCGACGACTGGTGCGCGCGAGGCGCCCGGGTGCGGTTGCAGCCGTTCCCGGGAGAGCACTTCATCGTCGGCGCGCTGTCCATTCCACTGACCACCGGGTGGATCGAGGATCTGCTGGCCGGTCGGCTGGTGCCGCCGGGGTGCACCGGTCCGGGTCGCTGACCAGCCGCGGAAATTTCGCTGACATCCCGCAAAATATCTTCGGTGCCGCTGCCATTGAGTCATCGGCGGCGCGGACGCGAATATCGGTGTACTCGGCCGCCATGGACCGCACGGTCACCGTCGATGTACTGCATCCCGCCGATGACGAGCCGCGTCCGACCTACTATCTGCTCGACGGTGTGGATTCCGGTGCCGCGGAGACGAATTGGACACAAAAGACCGATATCGTGTCGTTCTTCGCCGACAAGCGCGTCAACGTGGTGCTTCCGGTCGGCGGCAAGGGCACTTTCTATTCCGATTGGCAGCTTCTATTCCGATTGGCAGCAGCCCGATCCCGCACTCGGCGGGGCGCAGCGGTAGGAGACCTTCCTGACCAGTGAGCTGCCACCGCTGATCGACGCGCAATTCCGGAGCGACGGGCGCAACGTCATCGGCGGGCTGTCCATGGGCGCGCTCTCGGCGGTCACGCTGACCACCCGGCATCCGGAGCTGTATCGCGGGGTGGCGGCCTTCAGTGGTTGTCTCGACACCGTGAGCGCGAGTGCCAGGCTCGTCATCCGGAATTCGGTGAGGTGGATGGGTGGCAATCCGGAGAATATGTGGGGAACCGATGCCGATCCGGCGTGGCGGGCGCACGATCCGCTCACCAATGCGCCCGCACTGCGCGGGAAGGCGGTGTACGTCTCGGCGGGAAGTGGGATTCCGGGACCGGAATCACTGACCGACCCCCTCATGCCGCAGGCGGTGACGTTCGGTGCGGTGCTGGAATATCTGGTGCACGGTTGTACCGAATCGTTCCAGCGGCGATTGCAGGACCTCGGTGTACCGGCCACCGTCGTATTCCATCCGCTGGGCACGCATTCCTGGCCGTATTGGCAAGAGGATCTGCATGAATCGTGGCCGATTCCGGAAGCGGCGCTGACGGAATAGGCCGGTACCACACTGGGCGGTTGCTCAGCGCTGGGTCGGCCGGTGCCGAGTCCGGTCCGCGCCGCGGCGGTGGTGGGCCAGTTGCAGTTCGAGCAGTAGGCGATCGGCCGGGTCGTCGAGGTCGATGCCGGTGATGTCCTGGGCGCGGCGCAGGCGGTAGCGCAGCGTGTTGGGGTGGATACGCAACGCGGTGGCCGCGGCCCGCACATCGCCGTGATGGCGCAGGTAGTGGTCGACGCTGGCCTCGAGTTGCGCGGCGTGGCCGCGGTCGTAGTCGAACAGGACGGTCAGGCGCGGGTCCTCGAGTTCGGGGCGGGCGGCGATCAGATCGAGGATCTCGCCCAGCAGGACGGCCGTACGGGATTCGGCGAGGGTGGTGACCCGATCCTTCGGGAAGCCCGCCGCGGTGCTGTCCAGGACGCGGTCCACCTCGAGGCGGGCGCGGGCGACGTCGGTCAGCTCGGCGACGGGAACGGCGATGGCGGCGCGCAGGATCGGGGCGCCGGTGGATTCCAGCTGGTCGACCAGCTGCCGGGTCCAGGCGGTGACCGCGCGGGCCGAGTGGTAGCGGGGGAGCAGGATGTAGGCGCGGTCACCGATGAGGGTCGCCAGCGAGTCGCGGCGGAAGGCGCTCGCGCGCAGGCGAAGTGTGCTGCCCATCGCCGACAGTTCCGCGGCGGCGGGGATCGCGCCGGTGGATGCGAACCCGATGAGCGCGGCCGGGCCGGTCACCGGGATACCCAGCGCACTCGCCACCGACGGCACATCGACACCCCCGCCGCGCGCGCCGAACAGGCGCTGGATCAGCAGGGCCTCGGTGGAGGGTGCGTCCAGGCTGCGCGAGATGATGCGCGCGGCAATCGCCGACGCGCCCCGCAGCACTTCGGCCGCATCGGACTTGAACGGCCGCTCGCCCTCCTGCAGCCAGATCGATCCGAGCACGGTGGCGGCGCTACCCTCACCCGGCCGCCGAATCCCCACGGCCAGACGGTGTTTGATGTCGATCTCGGCGTGCGCGGGCAGGTCGACCACCTCGTCGGTGTGCCGCAGCCGGTCGAAGACACCCCACTGCTGCAGGATCCGCAGATACTCGCGCGGCCCCTCCCGGCCCAGGATGGATTGGATCCGCAGCCGGTCCGCGGCATCGTTGGAGGCCGAGTAGGCGAGCACGTGCGAGTGCGCATCCTCGATGGTGACCATGCCGCCCGCGTTCTGCGCGATGATCTGCGCCAGCCCGAACAAGTCGGTGTCCGCGGCCAGCAGATCCTGGTCCGCGCTGTCGCGGGCCGGGCCCGTGCGATCCAGCATCCGCCGGATCAGCGGGTACACGTGATCCCATCGGGCCTGCGGGTGCACCCCGACCACCGCCACCCCCGCCCGCAGCGCGGCCCGCCGCAACCCGCCCGCCGCGGCCGCGGACTTCGACAGCACCGCGCGGGGTCGCTGCGCCGGTGCCCGCTGGGCGACCTCCTCGAGCCACCGCACGGCCTCGGCCTCGGCGATCCCCACGTGCAGGTACATGTCCGACATGGGTGCGTGCGCAACGGTTTCCGAGCTCAGGTCCGAACTGTCGACCAGTGCCACCGACCGGATGGCCACCTCGTCCCCGAGCGGTGCGCCGACCAGTTCGACGAGCGTCGTGCCCAGTGCTCCCAGCAGTTCCCGCAGCGCTACTCCGGTTCGATCGAGCTCGGCGGCCCGCAGACCGGTGGAGGTGTGGCGTTCATCTGCGGTCATGCTGTCTCCGGTGTTCAAAGCCTGGGTACTGCCGCGCCGACGCGCTCGGCCCTGCGGGTCGTGGCCGGAACAGCGCCATCGATCCGGGCACGAGCGCGTCAGCGATGTTCAGCCGAACGTACAACAGGTTCGGTGGTTCTTTGGCTGATCGGCTCAATATCCGTGGCGCGATTCGGGGTTGACTCGGCGTACTCGCCCGGTGACACGGGCCACAATCCGCCAGGAGGTTGTCATGGACGCCGTCACAGTCACTCCACCGCCGGTGAACGAACCGGTGGAGACCTTCGCTCCCGGCACCCCGGAGCGCGCGCGACTGCAAGCCGAGCTCACCGAACTCGCCGCGACGCCGCTCGAGATTCCGCATGTGATCGGTGGACGCGAGCGGCGGAGTGCGGGGGAGGTGGTGGATGTCGTGCAGCCGCACCGGCATTCGGCGGTGCTCGGGACCATCACGGTGGCCGAGGCGCGGGATGCGGCCGACGCGATCGAGGCGGCGGCCGCTGCGGCGCCGGGATGGCGGGCGCTGTCGTTCGACGAGCGGGCGGCGGTATTCCTGCGGGCCGCGGATCTGCTGGCCGGGCCGTGGCGGGAGACGGTGGCGGCGGCAACCATGCTGGGGCAGTCGAAGACCGCGTATCAGGCCGAGATCGACGCGCCGTGTGAGCTGGTGGATTTCTGGCGGTTCAATGTGCACTTCGCGCGCGGGATCCTCGCCGGGCAGCCGATCTCCACGCCGGGGGTGTGGAATCGGGTGGAATACCGGCCGCTGGAAGGGTTCGTGTACGCGGTCACGCCGTTCAACTTCACCGCCATCGCGGCCAATCTGCCGACCGCGCCGGCACTGATGGGCAATACGGTGGTGTGGAAACCCTCACCCACACAGGCGTTTTCGGCCTATTGGACGATGCGGCTGCTGGAGGCGGCGGGGCTGCCGCCGGGCGTGATCAATCTGGTGCACGGCCACGGTCCCGAGGTGTCGGCCGTGGCGCTGGCCGATCGGCGGCTGGCGGGCATTCACTTCACGGGTTCGACGGGGACGTTCCAGCGGCTGTGGCGCACGGTCGGCGAGAACATCGCCGGCTACGACACCTATCCGCGGCTGGTCGGCGAGACCGGCGGCAAGGATTTCGTGGTCGCGCACAGTTCGGCGGATCCGGACGTGTTGAGCACGGCGCTGATTCGCGGGGCGTTCGATTACCAGGGGCAGAAGTGTTCGGCGGCGTCGCGGGCGTTCATTCCGAAATCGGTGTGGTCGCGCATGTCGGGGGACTTCCTGGGCAAGGTGTCGGAGCTGACCTACGGCGACGTCACCGATTTCACGAATTTCGGTGGGGCGCTGATCGATCGGCGCGCCTTCGACCGCAATGCCGACGCCCTCGCGCGGGCCAAGGCGACACCCGGTCTGACCGTGCTCACCGGTGGGCGCGCCGACGACAGTGTGGGTTACTTCGTCGAGCCGACCGTCCTGCTGGGCGAGGATCCCGGTGACGAAGCGTTCCGAACCGAGTACTTCGGGCCGATTCTGGCCGTGCACGTCTACGACGACGCGACGCCGGGCGGGTTCGACGCGGTGCTGGATCTGGTCGATCGCGGGTCCTCGTACGGGCTCACCGGCGCGGTGATCGCCGACGACCGGACGGCGGTCGCGACGGCGTCCGAGCGGCTTCGGTACGCGGCGGGCAATTTCTACATCAATGACAAGCCGACCGGCGCGGTGGTCGGACAGCAGCCGTTCGGCGGATCGCGGGGCTCCGGCACCAACGACAAGGCCGGGTCGGCGCAGAACCTGCTGCGCTGGACCTCGGCGCGCACCATCAAGGAGACCTTCGTGCCGCCGACCGATCACCGGTATCCGCACCAGGCCGTCGCGACGGAAGCGGGGGAGCGCTGATGTTCACGACCGTGCTGCGTCCGGCGCTGCTGGCGGCCTCGCGGTCGGCGCGGGTGGAACGGACGGTGACCGGGCTGGCATCGACCCGGAAGATGGTGCGGCGCTTCGTCGCCGGGGAATCCGAGGCGGATGCCGCGGCGGCCACGGGGACGCTGCTCGACTCCGGGCGGTACGTCAGCCTCGACTACCTGGGCGAGGACACCACCGATCTCGCGCAGGCGCGCGCCACCGTCGCCCACTACCTCGCCCTGCTCGAAACCCTGGGTGGTCTGCCCGGATCCACGAAGGAGGTGCGGCCACTGGAGGTTTCGCTCAAGCTCTCCGCACTCGGCCAGGCGCTGCCCCGGGACGGCCACGCCATCGCACTGGAACACGCCCACAAGATCTGCACGGCCGCCGCGACGGCGGGGGTCTGGGTCACCGTGGACGCCGAGGACCACACCACCACCGATTCGACCCTGTCCATCGTGCACGCGCTGCGGACGGACTTCCCCTGGGTGGGCACGGTGTTGCAGGCGTACCTGCTGCGTACCGAGGGCGACTGCCTCGACCTGTCCGGTCCCGGATCGCGAATCCGCCTGTGCAAGGGCGCCTATCGCGAACCGGCCGGGGTCGCGTACCAGGGCCGCGACGAGGTGGACGCGTCCTATCTGCGCTGCCTCGACATCCTCATGCGCGGCCTGGGCTATCCCATGGTGGCCACCCACGACCCGGTGATGCTCGACGCCGCCGCCCACTACGTGCGGGCGGCGCGGCGGTCGCCGGACCGCTTCGAATTCCAGATGCTCTACGGCATCCGCGACGACGAGCAGCAGCGGCTGGTCGCCACGGGCGCACACCTGCGCACCTATGTGCCTTACGGCGACCAGTGGTACGGCTACTTCATGCGCCGACTGGCCGAGCGCCCGGCCAATCTCGCGTTCTTCCTGCGCTCGTTCGGACCGGGCGCGAGCCGCTGAGGATTTCCAGCCGACCGGTTGGATAAGGATGTTCACCCTCGAAGTCGGCGACACCGACACCCCATCGGGTTGAGACCCCGCCCCGTCCGGGCTCCGCTGGGCCAAGCGCAGGGCACCGGCCGGGCCCGCGTAGCGCACCGGCGCACGTTACCTGCGGGTGAACTCCTGCTCACAAGGCTTCAGTCCGGTATGTGAGGTCGCCTAGGCTCGGCAGGGTGCTCGACCTCCCAGATGGAGGTGACGAGGGAGCGGGCTACCTCGGCTGCTGTCCACGGCAGTGCTCGATCGCACGAAGGATCCGCCATCATGACTGTCGATCTACCCGTGCTTGGTGAGGTCCGATCTCGCGACGAACTCCCGGATGAATTCTTCGCCCTGTTTCTCGACCCGACCCGCACCTACAGTTGCGCGCTGTGGACTCGCCCGGACGACACCCTGGAACGAGCCCAGTCGGCGAAGATCGACCTCGCGTTGGCCAAGTGCGGTCTGCAGGCGGGGATGACCTTGTTGGATGTCGGCTGCGGCTGGGGTTCGACCATGTTGCGCGCCATGGACGCCTATGGGGTGAACGCGATCGGGTTGACCAGCAATCGCCATCAGTACCGGTATGTGCGGGACCGGCTCGTCGACCGGCTGATCCGCGGCCGCCCCTACGGCGGAGTCCGGCGGCAGGATTGGGAGGAATTCGACCGCCGCGTGGACCGCATCGTGTGTATCGGGACGCTGGAACACCTCCACCCGCAGCGCTACGCCGATTTCTTCGATTTCGCCTACCGGATCCTGCCCGATAACGGAGTGCTGTTGGTGCAGACCGTCGTCGCACCGGGCCGCGACCCCTCCGATGCCCACCAGACGCGTTTCGCGAGTACCGATTCCGTGTTCACGCCCGGGACTATCCTGCCCTTCGACCGAGTTCCGCCACCGACCGGCCGCAACCCCAAGGGGGTCACCGAGTACGCGGAAGATGCCGGATTCACCATCGCCGGAATCGGGAAACTGGGACCGCACTACACCACCACACTGCAGAACTGGGCCACCGCGCTGCACGAGCACCGCGATCGGGCGATCGAACTGGCCGGGCGCGACACCTACAACGCCTACATCAGCCATATGACCGGGTGGGCCGACTACTTCCGTCACGGCCACCTGGACGTCATGCAGTTCACCTGCATCAAGATCGGGTCGTGAGGACGGTTCGGCGCCGTCGTGGCCGAGGCCGCTGCGCGCCGCCGGGGTGCCGGGGGTGATGTTGGCCGACACCACCACCCCGGTCCAGTCTCGAGTAGCCGAATGCCGCGTATTCGGTCGGGCAGCCGGGGTCAGCCTCGTCGGGTTAGCGTTCGGGCCATGGATCTGCTGTTTCGGCGTGCCGAGAACACCGATGCTGCCGACATCGCTGGTGTGTGGCTGCGATCGTATGCCGCAGCGCTGCCGATGGTCAGACGTGGGCACCGATGCTGCCGTTCGGCGCTGGTTCTCCGATGTGGTTGTGCCCCAGCAGGAGACGTGGGTTGCAGTTGCCGACGGTGTGGTCCGCGGGCTTTTGGTTCTCGATGCCGGCGAACTGGAACAGCTTTATCTGGAACCGTCATGGCGGGGTAGTGGCCTCGAGGACCGGTTTGTGGACTTGGCCAAGCGGTTGAGACCGAACGGGCTGGGATTGTGGACATTCCAGGTCAACGAACCCGCGCGGCGATTCTATGAGCGGCACGGATTCGTCGAGGTCGACCGAACGGACGGCTCGCGGAACGAGGAGCGCGAGCCGGATATCCGCTTCGTATGGCGGCCATGAACTCCGTCGCGAACGCCCCCGCCGTCTGCGGCAAGATCGTGTTGTAGAGGATCCGGCACCGATGGACCTCCATGTCCAGAGCGTCGCCGTTGGAGATCACACCACGGAACGTGTAGGTATGGGCCGATCAACTCGGCGACCTTGACTACCGAAACCCCCGAGCCACAGGGCGTTCCGCGCGATAGCGGCTCGGACGACGCGGCGGGTAGGCGCACTGCACAACACACACGCCGAACACGAGAGCTTTGGCCGATAAGACGACGATTCTGAACTTTATTTAACCAACCGCCCGATCACAGCATCGGCCATGGTCCGATTAGCTGAGCTAGCTCGAGTGTGACCTGCGTTACCGCAGAGTGGCGGTGCGCAGCGGAACGAAAGGATCCCGCATGTCTTTTGCGGAGTTGCGCGGCCAGATTCTGCGCCGCAAGCCGATCTCGGAGGTAGACGACGACACGCCTGCGGACGAGCGGCTGTCGAAACACCTCGGTCTGTGGCAGCTGACGGCCATCGGGGTGGGCGGCATCATCGGCGCGGGCATCTTCGCCCTGGCCGGGTCGGTCGCACACAATACGACCGGGCCCTCGGTCCTCATCTCGTTCCTGATCGCGGGTGTGGCCAGTGCGTGTGCGGCACTCTGCTACGCGGAATTCGCGGGCATGGTGCCCAGAGCGGGGTCGGCCTACACCTACGGGTATGTGTCGCTGGGTGAGCTGGCAGGCTGGTTCATCGGGTGGGATCTGCTGCTCGAGTACGTGGCGGTGGCGGCGGTGGTCGCCATCGGCGTGTCCGGGTACTTCAATTTCCTGCTCGATCAGATCGGAATCACCTTGCCGCACTGGATGCTCGGGGCCTCCGGCACCGGGGACGGGCATGTGGTGGATGTGTTCGCGATCCTGTTCTGTCTGGGCAGCGCGTGGGTGCTGTCGCGCGGTATCAAGAGCGTGGGACGGTTCGAGACGGTCGCGGTGGGGATCAAGGTGGCGATCGTGCTGCTGATCATCGTGCTCGGCCTGTTCAAGATCGACAGCGCGAACTACCACCCGTACTTCCCGTTCGGCACCGGCGCGGTGTGGACGGGCGCGGCCACGGTGTTCTTCGCCGTCTTCGGCTATGACGCCATGAGCACCGCAGCCGAGGAGTCCACCGAGGCGAAAAAGCATCTGCCCAAGGCGATCATCTACTCGCTGGCCATCGCCATGGTGCTGTACGTGCTGGCCACGCTGGTGCTCACCGGCATGCAGAAGTACACCGAGATCAGCCCGACCTCCGGGTTCTCCACCGCGTTCAAATCCGTGGGGATGCCGGGCATCGCGAACATCATCGCGATCGGCGCCATCGTCGGCATCATCACCGTGGTGCTCACCTTCATGCTGGGCGTGACCCGCGTCTGGTACGCCATGAGCCGCGACGGGTTGCTGCCGGAATGGTTCGCCAAAACCCATCCCACCCGCAAGGTTCCCACCCGGGTGACCTGGATCGTGGGCGCCGGCTCGGCGATCCTGGCCGGGCTGCTGCCCATCAATACCGTTGCGGAGCTGACCAATATCGGCATCCTGATGGCGTTCATCGTGGTCAGCGTGTCGGTGATCGTGCTCCGCTACACCCGCCCCGACGAGCCGCGCGAATTCCGGCTGCCGCTCATGCCGGTGGTGCCGGTGGTGGGCATCGGCTTCTCCATCTACCTGATCTGGTCGCTGCCGTGGGAAACCTGGGTGCGCTTCGTGGCCTGGCTGATCGTCGGCCTCATCGTGTACTTCGGCTACTCCCGCTTCAACTCCCGCCTCGGCCGCCCGGCCTCGATCGAAAACATCTGAGCCGGAAAGACTCCGGGCGGCGCACCGACGCCGGCGCCGCCCGGACCCGGTTCACACCTGCCGCGGGCTAGTCTCGCGGCGTGATCTTCGCGCTGGCTTTCACCGGAATTCCCACGCTCTTATGGGCTTTGGCGGCCCGCACCTGGATGGGGCGGTTGGTCGGTGCCGCGGTCCTCGGCGTCCTGATGCTGGCCGAGTGGGCAGCGGGTAACGGATGGTTCGGCAACGATCTGCGGGACTACGGGCCGATGGGTCTGGCTGCGGTCGGGATCGTCGTGGCGGTCGCTGCACCATTCGCCGAACTTCCGCTGACGAGAAACCTCGGCGAAGAATCCCGAATCACCAAGGTACGCATGTTCTTCGGGCACTGCGTCGGTCTCGTCTACTCCGGCCTGACAGCCTTGCTGCTCGCGGGGATGCTGATCTTGGGCCTGCTCGTGACCAAAGCCCCCGCCGCAGACGCCATCCTGCTCCTGCCGAGCCCGCTGGTGATGATCAGCACCGAGAACCAGGGTTGCACGAGCGGAGATTCGACCGACGCCTGCACACGGGCGTACTCCATCAGCGGCCCGGGCACGCCCGAGGAGATCGCTGCCCGGATAGAACAACACCTCCACGACACGTACGGCTGTTCCCCTTTGCCGAGCACCTCTCTCGACTGGTTCAGCCCGGGCTGTCGCACGGACCGATTCGAAACAGCGAGCGTGTACATCAGAAACAACACCGTCAGGGTTTATCTCAGGAACCTCACCGACTTTTTGTGATCCGCGCCGACCGGAGACTCGGAAGGGATGAGGCCCGTTCGGGGTCACGCTGACACGTGGATGTCGATCGAGCCGTCCGGGCGCGGGGCGATCCGAATATGGGTCAGGTCGGGGACGTGGGCGGTCGGGTTGAGGGTGGCGGCGCGGGGGCCGACGCCGATGACGCGCATGCCTGCTGCCTTGGCGGCGGTGATGCCTGCTTGTGAGTCCTCGAAGACCAGGCAGTCGTCGGCTGAAAGGCCCAGTTCGGCGGCGGCTTTCAGGAAGCCTTCCGGGTCGGGTTTGCTCACCGTCACCGATTCGGCGGTGATGCGGATCCGGGGGATGGGGAGGCCGGCGGTGGTCATCCGGGTTTCGGTGAGGACGTGGTTGGCGGAGGTGACCAGGGCGTGGGGGAGGTCGGCGAGGGCGGCCATGAACTCCGGGGCGCCGGCGATGGGTATGACGCCGTCGACGATGGTGGCTTCCTCGGCGAGCATGCGGTCGTTGTCGGCGCGGTTGAGCTCGGCGGGGCGGTCCGGAAGCAGTTCGGCCATGGTCGCCCAGCCCTGGCGGCCGTGGGCGACGGCCAGCACATCGGCTGCCGCCAGGCCGTGCTCGGTGGCCCAGCGTCGCCACAGCAACTCCACTACGGCTTCGGAATTCACGAGTGTGCTGTCCATATCGAGCAGGAGGCCGCGGGCGGCAAGCGTGGCATCAACCGTCATAAGCTGGTTATAACCACAAGATACCGGGCATGCAATATGTCTCGAATCCGTGTCGCGGGCAACGAATCCTCGCACTTCGCACCTCGGAGCCACACAGCTGCAGGCCCGTGCCGGACCGGTCTATAACGGTCGTTATGGTCGACGGAGGCTATTCTCCGACGAGACGGAGGGCCACGCGCTCGCGCGCACGAATCTGCACCTGTCCGAAGGAGAATTCGTCTTGGGGTCGACCACAACCCTCGAGCACCCGTTCGATACCGCCACGGCGCTGACCCCGGATGGGGAGGGCCGCTTTCTCGGCCACACCGCCGCCGAGTACTCGAACATGGTGGGTCCCTTCGGCGGGATCACGGCCGCAACCATGCTGCGGGCCGTTCTCGACGACCCACGCTGCGCGGGTAGTCCACTGTCGCTCACGGTCAACTACGCCGGGCCCATCGCCACGGGAGCGTTCACCATCGACGCCGAGCCCGTGCGGACCAATCGCACCACCCAGCACTGGGTCGTGACCATGCGGCAGGACGACACCGTGGCCACCACCGCGACCGTGGTGTGCGCGCTGCGTCGCTCGACCTGGTCCGACACCGAGATCAGCCCGCCCGCCGCGCCCGCACCGGACTCCCTCGAGGTGGCGGAACTGCCCGAATCTCCTGCGTGGCTGCGGAATTACGAGATGCGGTTCGTGGCGGGCCGCGGCCCGTTCGCCGGGGGCGATGACGGCGCACCGGCCCCGACGTCCACCTCCACCCTGTGGGTTCGGGACACGCCTGCGCGCTCGCTGGACTTTCGGGCCATGGCGGCGATGAGCGATATCTTCTTCCCGCGCGTCATGCTGCGCCTGGGCCGGATGGTCCCCGCGGGCACCGTCTCGCTCACCACCTACTTCCACGCCGATCTCGACCCGCTCGCGGATCCGGGACAGTTCGTTCTCGCGACCGCCCGGGCACAGCACTTCGGCAATGGCTTCTTCGATCAGTCGGCCCACCTGTGGACCGAAGAAGGCACCGCGCTGGCCACGAGTCACCAGCTCGTGTACTTCAAGGACTGACCCCGCCCCACCGTGGGCAGCAGTCGGCGCGCCCCGACTACGGACAACGGAAGTGGTTGGGGAACAGCGGCGTTCACCGCTCGGCCGGGAATGTCAGGACGGCCAGACCGGCACCGAGGACGACCAGGCCGCACCAGGACAGCACGGGTAGGCGTTCGCCGACGACGGTGACGCCGAGCAGAGCGGCGACCGCAGGCTCGGCGAGCGTCAGGGTGGTGGCGGACGCCACGGTGGTGTGGCGCAGTCCGTAACCGAACAGGCGGTAGGCGAGAAAGGTCGTGAAGAACGCGAGGTGCAGGGCGACCGCCAGGCCCCGCGGCGTGGTCAGCCAGATCGGGCCGGAGGTTGCGACCACGGGCAGGACCAGGACGGCGGCGAGACCGAACATGATGCCCATGACCGAGCCGGAGGCGTGGCCGCGGGTAATGAGGGTGCCACCGATCAGGGAGTAGACGGCGTAGGTGAGGCCCGCGCAGGCTGCCAGCAGAATGCCCAGCAGGTCGATCGGGGTCGCATTCCCGAATCGCGGCCCCATAACCAGTACGGCGCAACCGATTACGGCCAGCCCGGTGGCGGCACACCATCTCGCGGACGGTCGTCCCCGGCCGGTGAGCCAGGCCAGCAGGCCCGCGAAGACCGGTGCGCTTCCGAGGGCGATGACCGTGGCCACGGCCACGCCGGTGCGGGCCACGGCCGGATAGAAGGTGACCGGATACCCCGCCACGGCACACGCGCTGAGCAGCAGCAGCCACCGTTCCGACACGGCGGCGCGCATCCGATGCCCGCGGCCGGTGACGAACAGCAGCAGTCCGCCGAGGGCCAAGCCGGCCGAACCGATTGCGGCAGCCGATGTTCCGGCTGGAGCCAGCGTTGCCGCGGTACCGGTGCTGCCCCACAGCACCGACGCGGCGAGGATCGGCGCACTACCGCGCCAAGAGGTCGAAGGGGTCTGTTCAGGGGTCAGCGTGGACGTGCGTTCGGACACTGTCGAGTACTCCGTCGTCGAATTCCGAAGGGGGAAGGAATCGAAACGGGCGCACGACGGATCCGGGCTGCCGTCGGAGGTCAGCCGGAACGCGAAACGAGAGTCTGCCGCTGCGCCCGATCAGGCGGCCGGCGGCGGCGTGACGGAGTGCCAGAACGTACCCATGGGCCGAGACTACCCAACAGCCTCGCGCCCGGTCCGCCCGGTCCGCCCGGTGGTCAGGTGGTGGCGGTTCCGGCGCGTTTCAGAATGATCAGCGGGGTGAGGTAGTGCTCGAGTACGTACCCGCCGAGGGCGTGTGCCGCGCCGGCGGCCTCGTCGACTTCGGCGGCCGTCCAATCGCTGAAGGTGGTGAACAGATCGTGGATCCGGTCGGCGCTCAGTTCGATTGTCCAGGAGAACCGTTCGACATGGGCGGGGACGAAGTGCCCACTGCCGGTCAGGCGGCGCACCCATGCCTCGGTGTCGAAGTCCGCCGGTCTGCGCGACGGGGAATGGTCGCCGCGGCGCGCGACGATCTCGGCTATTCGCTGCCGGAATGGGGTGGTGGCGGCCGACGGGTCGCCGAAGACGTGACGCCACACCGCGAAATGACCGTCAGTGACCAGCGCGCGGTGAATTCTCGGCAGCACCACGTCGAGATCGAACCAGTGGACGGCAGTCGCCGCGACGGCCAGATCGAAGGCGGCGGACGGCAAGGGCGCTGCTTCGGCGCTGTCGATGAGCACGGACGCTGCCGGCCATCGACGGTGCAGTCGGGCGGCGAGGCCCTGCCCCGGCTCGACAGCGGTGACGGCGGCACCGGCCTGCAGCATCGGCCCCGTCGCCAATCCGGTGCCGGCGCCGAGCTCGACCACCTGGACGCCGGACCGTAGTAACCCGAACTCCCGCAACCGTTTCCACAGTGCGGCCGGGTAGTCAGGTCTAGCGCGATCGTAGATCTCTGCCTGGGCATCGAAATGCCACGGACCAGGCCCTCGACCGTCCCCGGACATCAGCCGAGATCGAACTTCCCGGCCCGCACGGCAGCGTTGAACACGGCCCAGTCCGCCGGAGCGAACACGAGCACCGGGCTCGAGTCTCCCAGTTTCGAATCCCGTACTCCGACCCTGCCGCGGCTGAGGTGGGCGGCTTCCAGGCATTCTCCGCCCGAATGGCTGTAGCTGGATTTGAACCAATCGGCTTCGGACAGTTCGATGTTCATTCGCCGCACTCCTTGGCTCTCGACAACATGACCTGCCTGGTTGTGACCGGATCCAATGCTACTCGGCTGATCTCGCCGAACGCATGTCGATACCGCCGCACCTCTGGCTCTCGTTCCAGGTAGAGGTCTCCCACAAAACCTTCGATGTAGACCACCGGCGGCTCGACCATCCCGGTTGCCGGAAGTTTGGGAAACTCTAGTAGGACAAAGGATTCCACCACCGAACCGAGATGACTCGGAGCATCGTGGGGAACATACCGAATCGACACGTTCGGCAGCTGGCTCAGATCGGCCAAGTATCGAAGCTGCTCGGCCAGAACTGCCGGTCCGCCGATCTGACCCCGCAGGGCAGCTTCCGACAAAACGACATCGATCTCGAACCCTTTGTCTTCCAATCGGTTCTTTCGCCTCATGGCCATTTCAACGCGCCTCTCCACCTGCTCTGGTGGCATCGTCGGATGCTCGGTCCATTCGATCGCGCGACGATACGCAGGCGTCTGGAACAGTCCGGGTACGTCCGCCTGTCGCCAGAAGGACACGTGGCGGGCGGAAGCTTCCAACCCGAGGTAGTAATCGAATCGAGGCTTCATCGCATCCTCGTACGCCCGCCACCAATTCTGCTGCGCCGAGGCCATTTCCTGGGCGAGGCCGAGCAATAGGCGGCGCTCGTCGTCGCTGCACTTGTACGCGTCGGCGAGCGCATTGATCCAGACCCGCGACACTTTGGTCTTGAGACCGTCTTCCAGGCGGCCGATGGTCTGTATCGAGGTGTCCACGACCCGCGCCGCGGCGGATCTGGTCAGCTGCGCGCGTTGACGGTATTCGGCCAAGAGTCGACCGAGGGCGCGGGCGGCGAGGGTGGAGCCAGACATTTTCCTAGCCTTTCTATCGAAGGCACTGAAATTTGGAACCCCCCGTAGTGGAAGTCCGGCGCAATAGCCGCGACCGGCCACCCATGGCGGCCCCAAATCTCTTGGCATCGGAGTAAATCTGAGTTCGTGTCCAACCCATCCATCACCGACCATAGCGAATTGCCAACGATGACAATCGAATACGCGCATCTGACCATGCAGACACACCGGAATTGTCCGGTTTCGGTGTGTCCGGTGAAGAACCAGGCCAAGCGTCGGCTCATCGCGTGCGGGGCGCCGGCACCCGCCGACGCTCGACACGTAGGGAGTTGATGTGGTGAATCGACCTGTTACGCACAGCATGCCGGACCACCCGGTGCTGAATCTGGAAGTCGCGCAACGAGCCTTGGCTCAGCACACACAGTGCGGTGAGGAGTGCGAGGCGAAGCGGTACTTCAGTCGACAGGTGCCCTACCTGGAGCGGAGCGGGTACCGGGAGCGCGGCGCCACCAGCTGGAACATCTGGGCCGGTGAGTGACCGCTCGGGACGAATATTCCGTTGATCCGCCCCTCCCGCACGAAGGAAGTTCGATACAGTTCCTCCATGAAGAAGGTTTCTTCAGGATCGAATGTGTCGGGCGGGGCGGTTCCGCTGGATGCCATCGACCGGCTGCTGCTCGACGAGCTGGCCCGCGACGGGCGGATGACCAACAATGCGCTGGCCGCGGCGGCGGGGATCGCACCCTCGACCTGCCTGGGCCGGGTGCGGGCGCTGGTGGAGCACGGGGTGATCCGCGGGTTCCACGCCGATATCGACCCGGCCGCGCTGGGTCGCGATCTGCAGGCCATGATCGCAGTGCGGGTGCATGCGGCGGCGCGCGGCCAGCTGGCCGAATTCGGTGAGCAGATGGCCGCGCTGCCGGAGGTCGAGAACGTGTATTTCATTGCCGGGGCCGACGATTACCTGATCCATGTCGCCACCGCCGACTCCGGCGAGCTGCGCACCTTCGTGCTGGAGCATCTGAGCGCGCATCCCGCCGTCGCGTCCACGGAGACGATCCTCATCTTCGAGCACGTGCGCCCGGGGCATCGCCCCGCGACCTGATCGGCGGCGCGGGGGCTGGTGCCATGTCCGGAAAGGTTGGTTCAGCAGGCGGGAACCCTCACGGTCCGACGAACAGTCGTTCGCACGGCAGGCGCGGCAGCAGCCGACAGTCGTCGAAGGTGTTGCGTATGAATTCGATTGTGAACCAATGCTTTTGCCTCCAATCGTGGATCAAGTTGCGTACCGCCACCGCGGTGACCGTGTAGTCGAAGCCCACGTCGGCCAGCCAGATTCGCACGTGGACATCACCTTCGGGCGGGAACCATCCTTCGATGTTCATGGCCGATCGCCATCCCCGGGCATTACCGCGTCGACCTTTCCGGATGTGTGGCCTCAGGCAGCCAGGGAGTGTGCGGCGTAACCGTGTGCTGCCGCAACCGATTCCGCGAGCAGTTCACCCTTGTGGGTGCTCAGGCCCGCGGCCAGGCCCGAGTCGGCGGCGACAGCGGCGCGCCAGCCCTTGTCGGCCAGAGCGACCGCATAGGGGAGGGTGGCGTTGGTGAGGGCCACCGTCGAGGTGTGCGGCACCGCGCCGGGCATATTGGCCACGCAGTAGAAGATCGAGTCGTGCACCTGGTAGGTGGGCTCGGCGTGCGTGGTGGGGCGGGAGTCGGCGAAGCAGCCGCCCTGGTCGATGGCGATGTCGACCAGCACCGAACCCGGCTTCATCTGGGCGACAAGGTCGTTCGAGACCAGGGTCGGCGCCTTCGCGCCGGGCACCAGCACCGCGCCGATGACCAGGTCGGCCTCGCGCACCAGGTTCTCGACCTCGAGCCGGTTGGACATGACGGTGCGCACCTGGCCGTGGTACAGGTCGTCGATCTCGCGCAGGCGCTGAATGTTCAAGTCGAGCACCGTGACCTCGGCGTGCATGCCGTGCGCGACGGCGATGGCATTGCGCCCGGACACACCCGCACCGATCACCACCACGCGGGCCGGGCGCACACCCGGCACACCGCCCATGAGCACGCCGCGGCCGCCTCCGCTGCGCATCAGGTGATACGCGCCCGCCTGCGGCGCCAGCCGGCCCGCGACCTCGCTCATCGGAGCCAGCAAGGGCAGGGAACCGTCGGGGGCGGTGACGGTTTCGTAGGCGAGGGAGGTGATGCCCGAGGACAGCAGGGCGTCGGTGCACTCCCGGGAGGCGGCCAGGTGCAGGTAGGTGAACAGCACCTGGTCCTCACGCAAGCGCGAATACTCTTCGGCGACGGGCTCTTTCACCTTGAGCACCAGATCGGCGACGCCCCAGACCTCGTCGGCGGTGTCGAGCACCTGCGCACCGGCGAAGCGGTAGGCGTCGTCCTCGAACGTCGAGCCGACACCCGCACCGGCCTCGACGACCACCTCGTGGCCGCGGGCCACCAGCTCGTGCACGCCGGCGGGCGTGCAGGCCACCCGGTACTCGTGGTTCTTGACCTCGCGGGGAATTCCGATCTTCATCCGCACTCCTGACTCTCTCGACTGGGGTTTCGGCGGGATCGCCGCCAGAGAGTCAGTATGAATATTGTGCGATATCAGTACCAGAGTGGTGAATAAGATTCTCCGAATTCGCACTCGACTATCGGAATACTCGAATTCCGCGAGTGCGAGCTGGGTCACACCGAAGCATCTTCGGCGTTTGCGGCGCTACTGCAACGGCTCCGGCCAGCTGTCGTCGATCGGCCAGCCGCCCGCCCGCAAATGGGCGCGGACCCGATCCAGATCGGCGGTGCGCGGCATCTCGTCGGTGAGTTTGGTGATGATCACCCCGACGTCGGCCCGGTCGGCAGGCAGCGCGCCGAGCAGCACCAGCTCGGCGGCCACCTGCCGCACCTCGTCCTCGGACAGCCGCCGGGCCAGCACGGCCAGCAGCGGCAGATAGTCGGTGTCGGGAACACCGTGCGGGTACCCGGCGCGCAGCCAGCCGACAATTCTGGCCAGTAGCTCGGACAACTCCATCGGTGCTCGGTTCTACTCTGCCGGAACGGAATTCACGCCTCGGACGGGTTGCCCAGCGGCCACCCGCCGGCCGCCAGCCGGGCCGCGACCCGGTTCACGTCGTCGGCGCCGGGCTTCTCGTGCGCGAGCTGCGCGATGGCGGTTTCGATGGCGGCCCGGTCCAGCACGCCGCCGGAGACGAGCAATCCCTCGATGACCTCGTCGACTTCGCGGTCGGTGAGCTTGCGGTGCAGCACCGCGAACAGGGCCACGTAGTCCTCACGCGGGACGCCGTGCGGGTAGCCCGCGCGCAGCCAGGCCAGGACGGTGGCGAGGATCGAACGATTGGTCGTCATGGCTCACTTCTTCGGGGGTTTCGCGCCGAACAACTGAATGTCGAAGGTGTGGCTGATGAAATCCTTGGCGATATAGAGGATTCCGGCGGCGACCACGATCAGGGCGGCCGCGAAACAGAGGTAGGCGATGGCGGTGACGACCACGTTGCGGTTGGCGGTGGCCGGGCCGTCGGCGGCCGGTTCCAGGGCCGAGAGCCGGACGCCGATCCCGAAGATCACCGGCACCCCGACCCCGAGCACCAGCGCGATCAGCGTGACCTCGCCCAGGGACTTGGCGATGGCGTCGAAGGTGTGCATGCTCGCTCTCCTCAGGCCGCGGCGGTCTCGCGCGGCGGGGCCGACGGGGTGCGGCCGTCCGCCCAGTCGTCGTTGACGTTGCTGGTGTCGATCGGATTGCGGCGCGAGCGCAGGTACATGTAGACCGACAGGGCGATCAGCACGGCCAGCACGATCAGCACACCGAGCAGGCCACCGCCGAGATCGGCGACCCACCAGCAGGCCGCGCCGACCAGACCGGCCAGCGGCAGGGTCAGCACCCAGGCCACGGCCATGCGGCCCATGACACCCCAGCGCACCTCCGCGCCCGGCCTGCCCAGGCCCGTGCCCAGGATGGATCCGGTCGCGGTCTGGGTGGTCGAGAGCGGCAGGCCGAACTGGGCCGAGGTGAGAATGATGGCCGCCGAGGAGGTTTCGGCCGCGAAACCCTGCGGCGAATCGATCTCCACCAAGCCCTTGCCCAGGGTGCGGATGATGCGCCAGCCGCCCAGATAGGTACCCGCGGCGATCGCCAGGGCGCAACACACCTTCACCCACAGCGGAATGTCGTCGGCATTGGTGTAGGTGCCGCGGGCGACCAGGGCCATGAAGATGACGCCCATGGTCTTCTGGGCGTCATTGGTGCCGTGGGCCAGCGAGACCAGGGACGCGGAACCGATTTGGCCCCAGCGGAATGCGGTGCTCACCCGGTCCTTGCGGGAGTGGCGGGTCAGCCAGTAGACCGCGTAGGTGCCCAGTCCGGCCACCAGTGCGGCGACGAAGGGGGCCAGCAGGGCCGGAAGGATGATCTTGTTGATCAGGCCGGTCTTCTGATCCCCGGTCCAGATCACCCCGCTCGCGCCCAGCGCGGCGACCGCGGCCCCGATCAGGCCACCGAAGAGGGCATGGGAGGAACTCGACGGAATTCCGACCAGCCAGGTGAACAGATTCCACAGAATTCCGCCGACCAGGCCCGCGAAAACTATGTGCAGCAAGGCCATACCGTGGATACCGCCGATATTCAGCAGCCCACCCGAGACCGTCTTGGCGACCTCCACCGACAGAAACGCTCCGACCAGGTTGAGCACGGCCGAAAGGGCCACTGCCACCCGGGGAGCGAGCGCGCCGGTTGCGATGGAGGTCGCCATCGCATTCGCCGTGTCGTGAAACCCGTTGGTGAAATCGAACGCCAACGCGGTAACCACCACGATCAAGAGAACCAGTAGCTCAGCGCTCACAACTCCAGTGTCACAACGGAATACCGCGCGCATCATGGCTACACGCCGGTGTTCACTCGAAATTCAATCGGATAACCCCGGGACCGTCGCCCGGGGTTGTCCGGCCTCTCACATGCCCTGGCAGCAGCCGGGCATGAGCGTGCACATCCAGTTGCACAGCATCTGCAGCGGGTTCATTCCCGATCACCTCCTCCCGCAGGATTCGGAGTCGCGCGGGGGCCGGAGGTGGGCGGACTACGCCGTCAGTGAAATGAGCGCGCAGCGGCGGTGTTTCGCGGTGAGAATGAGGCGGGCCGCTGGGGCCCCGAGGTTCGGGAGGGTGTTGATGGACGAGGTGCTGCTCACGCCGCCGGATGCCGCCGAGGTGCGGTTCCTGGCGCGGGGTGTGGTCAGTGCGGCGGCAGGAGAGGCGGGGTTGACGCCGCTGCAGGAGTTGCTGGTTCCGGCCTTGTTCCTGTCGATGACCGGGCATCCGGTGGAACTGGCCGAGGTGCGCCCGATCGGGGCGGCGGAGTTCGCGGACGGCATGGCGCGGCGCAATCGGGTGTTCCGGGAACGGATCGTGCAGACCATGCTGCTCGCGGCGCTGGTGGTGCGGCCGCTGCCCGCGGAAGTGGGAAACCGGCTGCGGGAGTTCGCCGATGCGCTGGGCGTCGACGACGACATGATCGCTGTTGCGCAGCGCTACGCCGAGGGCGCGGTGGATCTGGCCGCGGTCGACTTCACCCGCAATGGCTATCTGGGCAATACGAATACGCTGCGGCTGGACGCGCTGCACACCGAGGGCCTGGACAGCTCGTGGAGCGCGGTCACCGACGATCCGGTGCTGGCCGGGCGCTGGGCCGAACTGTGGGACCTGCCCGTCGGCACGCTGGGACGCGGTGTCGCCGACTTCTACCGTGACCGGGGCTTCGTCACCCCGGGTCTGCCCGGTTCCGCGCCGCCGCTGCTGGCCCAGCACGACTGGGTGCACGTGCTCGCCGGGTACGGGACCACCCTCGAGAACGAGATCGAGGTCTTCGCCTTCATGGCCCGCGCCAATGACGACCCGCGCGCGTTCAGCCTGCTGGCCATGGTGATTTCGCTGTTCGAGACCGGGTACCTGCGCGCGGGCGCGGGACTGTTCGAGGCCGACGAGGGCCACCTCAGCACCCGGGGCATGGCCGATCGGCTCGGCGATGCCATGCGGCGCGGCGCGCTCACCCAGGGCAGCCACGACTTCCTCGACCTGGACTGGTTCTCGCTGGCCGACCGCCCGATCACGGTGGTGCGCAACGAGATCGGCCTGGTTCCCAAGGCCGGGTCGGCGCTCGCGGCGGGCTCGGCCGGACCGTGGCAGCCCGGCGGGATCACGCCGTACCAGCTGAACTCCTCGAAAAATGCCGCGGAGGCGTCGGGCCGGCCCTACGTGCCCTGGCAGCCCGACCCGTCGCGCGACTGACCGGCTTCAGCGAAAGTCAGGTCTGAGAGTCAGGTTTGCTGTACGAGGGTCGTCCCCGGTAGCCCGGGTGAGAGGTGCGAGCGCCTTGCGCACTGCTCACCCGGCATGCTGATCCGTCGCTCCCCGAGGCGAGCGGTCAGCCCTGCCCGAGCAGGCCGAGCATGCCGGAAACGGCTGCGGGCCAGGTGAATTCCTCGGCGCGGCTGCGGGCGGCCCGGCGGCGTTCGGCGGCGGGGCGGGACAGCACGTCGGTGACGGCTTCGGCGAAGGCCCGGGGGTGGTCTGCGGCCACCGCGCCGGCTTCGGCGGTGATGATGTCGGCCAGCGCCGAGGAGCGGCTGACCACGACCGGGGTGCCGGCGGCGAGGGCTTCGAGTGCGGCCAGGCCGAAGGTTTCGTGCGGGCCGGGGGCCAGCGAGACGTCGGCGGTGGCCAGCAGGGTGGCCAAAGCGGTTCTGTCGTCGATGAATCCGGCGAAGTGGACGGTGGGGCGGCCGTCCGGGAGCGGTGGGATGGTGCGGGCGCGGCGCTCGAGGGCGTCGCGGCGGGGGCCGTCGCCCGCGACGACCAGACGGGCGTCGAGGCCGCGGCGACGCAGTGCGCTCACCGCGGCGATGCTGCGGTCGACCCGTTTCTCGACCGAGAGGCGGCCGCAATGCACCAGCAACGGGTAGTCGTCGGCGCCGAGATCGGTGCGCAGGCGATGGTCGTGGCGGTCCGGCCGGAACATGTCCAGATCGACGCCTAGCGGGACGAGTTCGACGTTCTCGACGTCGATGCGGTGGAACTCCTCGCGCGCGAACTGGGTGGTGCAGACGACGACGTCGTAGTCCTCGGCGGTGCGGCGGTTGGCGGCGTCGGCGGCCCGGCGGGCGATCGGACCGGGCAAAATCTGGCCCAGCAACCGGTCGAGACGTTCATGGGAGATCATCACGCCCGCGATGTCGCGGCGGCGCGCCCACCGGCCGAAGCCACGCAGTGTCAACCGGTCCGACACCTCCAGCACATCGGGCCGCAGCCCGGCCAGGGTGTCGGCGACCCGGCGCGGGTCCGCGGCCCGGTAACCGCCGGTCCACGGGATCTGCGGGGCGGGCACAGTGATCCGCAGTACCCCGGTCGGCAGCATCTCCTCGGCCCGCTTCGGCCCCGGCACGACCAGCACCACCTCGTGCCCGGCGGCGGCATATCCCTCACCCAGGTGATGCAACGCGGTGCGCAACCCACCCGACCGCGGACCATAGAAGTTCGCCAGCTGAACGATGCGCACGTGGCCGATCGTGCAGGGCAACGGGTTACCGTCGGCACCCCTGGCGCCAACACCACATGAACACCCGCGAAAGACCCAGCGAACCCGGCGTAGTCGGCACCCCGCACCCGCCCACCCGAACGACCCAGACCACCAAGATCGGGAAGCCTGGCCTGAGGTAGGCACAGTTCCCGGCGTCCGTCCCGTTTCCCGGTGGCGATCGCAATCGGCGAAAACCTTGGCTCGATTTGATCGTTTCCGCAGGTCCGGTATGCGGCTGTAGTGGAGGGCACCCGATTCCACTGGAGTAGACATGAACAACGAGACAGATTCGAACAAGGACGCCAAGGCGATCGCCGCTCGGCATGTGGCACCGCATCCCGCGGCCGTGGCGACAACCACCACTGCAGGCGGGCGGCTCATCGACTGGGTACCGATCGAATCCCAGGTTCCCGGCGGACAGGTCGCGACACCGCCGCCCGCCCCCGAAGATTCCGGTTCGCGGCAAGCGACCGCCCCGTCTCCCGGCGAACTCGGCGCGGTCGCGTTCGAGTTGCAGGACCCGAACGCCGAACGCGGGCCCGAGGGCACCGTGCCGATCCTGCGGGACCTGGCCGTCCACGCTCGTCGCGTCGCCCGGCGCGGCGCCGACAAGAAGGGGATCGACCGTCGCGGCGCCGGGCAGGATGCCGGTGCCGCCGACCCGAATCCGTTCGGTTACTACCACGCCACCAGCGGCCAGTCGGGCACGTTCTACGGTTGCCAGTCCTACCTCGCGGTATACGACCCGTCGGTCGAAAACGGCAGTGATCACTCGATCAATCAATTCGGATTGCAGAATTACGACAATCCGCAGCCGCAGTCGCTCGAGGCGGGCTGGACTGTCGACCAGGGCCTCAACGGCGACGCCAACCCACACATCTTCACCTACTACACCACCAACGGCTACACCAAGGACGGCGACAACCTCGGCGGCTACAACGAGACCGTGCAAGGCTGGATCCAATACGACGCCACCGCCCACCCGGGCGCGGCGATCAACGGCGTCAGCGTCATCGGCGGCCCGCAACTCGGCGTGAGCATGAAATTCCGGCTGTGGCAGGGCAATTGGTGGTTCCAGGTGCAAGGCGTCTGGCTCGGCTACTATCCGGCTTCGCTGTTCGGGACCGCCGCCCTGGCCGACCACGCCGGTTGGGCCGGGTTCTGGGGTGAGGTGTATTCCGCGCTGGCCGACCCCACCCAGACCACGACGCAGATGGGCAGCGGCGAATTCGCCGAGGCCGGTTGGCCGAATGCCTGCTTCCAGCACGGCATTCAGGTCCAAACCGTCAGCGACGGCACCATGTCCGACCTCAATGGCAGTGCCTCCCAAGAGGATTCCACCTACTACGACATCGCCCAGACCATGCAGAGCGGCGCCGACTGGGGCAGCTACTTCTTCGCAGGCGGCCCGGGCAACGGCGTCGCACCGGCTTTCACGCGACTCGTCACCGAAAAGGCAGAAGCACATGTCTGACCACCGCCTCCCCGGCAAACGCGGCCGGCTCCCGGCACTGGCGCCCGCCGACCGGTTCCCGCTGAAATATCTGCATGACTACACCCGGTCGGGCCAACCGTTGCCCGCACCCCAATACCCGGTCGATGTCAGTCAAGGCATCACCGACTGGGGCATGCTCGGCAACGGACCCGACCCGGCCTGCAACAGTCACCCGAACGGGGTCGGCGACTGTACCTTCGCCGGCCGCCAGCACTACCGGATGGCCAAGGCGGCCCGCGGCCAGGAAAGCGAAAGCTGGGAAAGCTCCAACGATCTCGTCGCGGAATATCTGAAATACGACCATGGGGTGGACAACGGAGCCAACATCGCCCATCTGCTGCTCGCGTGGTACCGGGCCGACAAGATCCTCGCTTTCGCCCCCGTCGACCACACCGACCCGACTGCCGTCGACGCCGCTATGGCCGCCTTCACCGGCACCTACTGCGGGGTCTCCCTCACCGACGATGCCGACCAGCTGTTCAGCCGACGCCGGCCGTGGACCGTCGCCAACGGTGAACAGCCCGACCCGCGCGAAGGCCACTGCATCCTCAAGGTGGCCGCTGACGGCAACGGCACCGACACCTGGGTCACCTGGGGCGCGCGGCAGCAGTCCACCACTGCATGGACGGCGGCCTGCCTGGACGAGGCCTGGGTCGTGATCACCCAGGAGGACACCAACACGCACCTCATCGACATCGCCGCCCTCCGCGCCGATATCAACACCCTCAACGGAACCGGTGGCTGACACCGAGCCGGGCGGACCTGCCCTCGGGAGAACACCATGCCCAAACTTTCCGAACTCAGCGCGACCACGGTCGGCGCGACGGTTCTCGTGACCTCAGTCATCGTCGTCGCGGCTGCTGCCCCACTGTGGGACTACTTCTTCAGCAAGAGGGATGCCCCGCTCGCGGGCGGCGCCGGCGTGATAGCGGCGGCGACCTTTTTCGGGGTCTGGCTCATACAACGCAAGCACGCACAGGGGCGGGCGAACCGGAACTCGATGCGTGATGCCATCGCCGCCGGATTCGTCGTAACCTATCTGGTTCTCGTCGCCTGGACGGCCTTCTTGAATCTCATCGGTCGAGGCGGGAATGGCCTGGATCCGTTGACTGCGAACTTCACCGTGCTCACCGGCGTTGTCGTCGGCGGGTACTTCACGGCAGACGCCGCCAAGCAAATCGCCCAGATCAAGGCGGGGGCCGGCAACACACCAACCGACGACAAGGCCGAAGTCCATACCGCCGGACACATGCGCAGCGCCTGATCCCCGAGGGCGGCGACGACTTCGCGCTGCAGTTCGGGGTTCCGGACTGGTGAGGTCGCGTATTCGACTATCGCGGGCCCGTGACGTCTGTTGCTGGCACTACAGGGACCGGATCCCCTGGTCATCCTGCCGATTCGGGTCCAGAAATGTGTCGAAAACCCTTGGCGCACTTCGGTCGCCGGTGCAGCCAGCAGGCTGATGGCGTCGCAGGCTCTTCAGCGACAGGCTGCGTCGGACTGGGGTCCATCAGAGGGTCCTGTGCGATTGCTGTCAGGACCTCACCGCCGCTGCGGGCGGTTCGGGTGTGGGGTAGCGGGCGGTGACTGGTCTGGCCGCTTGACCTGTCGAGTGGGCGCATTTAGCGTTCGGGGATGGCGTTCAAGCGGATCGATCGGCGGACGGTGCCGGACACTGTATTCGAGCAGCTCGTGGGCGAGGTGCTGGATGGAGAGTTGGCGCCGGGGACGGCCTTGCCGGCCGAGCGGGCCCTGGCGGAGACGCTGGGGGTGTCGCGGCCGACGGTGCGGGAGGCGCTGCAGCGGTTGGCGCACACGGGGCTGGTCGAGGTGCGGCAGGGTGGGTCGACGACGGTACAGGACTTTCGGCGGCACGCGGGGCTGGAGATGTTGCCGCGGTTGCTGATCCGGCAGGGGGAGCTGGACCACGCGGTGGTGCGGTCGATCCTGGAGACGCGGCGGGTGCTCGGGCGGGAGGTAGCGGGGCTGGCCGCCGAGCGCGCCGGAGCCGGGCTGGCCGAGGCGCTACACGCGGCGGTGGAAGCGCTTGCGGCGGAACGCAATCCGGTGACACAGCAGATGTCGGCGGTCACCTTCTGGGATCACCTGGTGGATGGTGCGGATTCGATCGTGTACCGGCTGCTCTACAACGATCTGCGCGCGGTGTACGAACCCGCGGTGGAGGCGCTGGCGGGGGTGATGGCGGGTGAGGTGGGCAGCATCGATCGCTACCGCGGGCTGGCCGAGGCGGTCATCGCGGGCGACGCCCAGGAGGCGCGAGCGGCGGCGGATGCCCTCCTGGCGATCGCGGCGGAGTCGTTCGACGCATTTCTGCGGCAGGCTCGACCCGGCGTGTAGGAAGCCCGCTCGCACCGGCCGGGCCCGCGCGTAGGAACCCACCGCCCGCACTGGCCCGGCCGCCGCGTGTAGATCGTCGCGCGTACCGAGCCCTACCCCGGCGACCGTTGGGCACAGCTGACAGATCCGGACGACAGTCTTGTGTTTCGACACTGGATCGATATATTGGTCTGACCACTTGGCCATCAGGCCAAGATCATCTGTCAGGACAAGGCGGTACCTCTATGACGCCCTCTCTGCAATCGCAACGCGAGGCTCGTGCCGAGCGGCCGGACATGGTTGCCCCGGCCGTGCTGCTCGAGCAGGCGCGGGAAGTGCAGCCGGAGTGGGCTGCGCTGACGGTCGCCGAACGGGTCCAGGCGCTCGGGTCGCTGCCGCAGCTGCTGTTCGACCGGATGGACCGGATCGCGGAGGAGATCGTCGCCGAGAACGGCAAGCCACTCGCCGAGGCGCTGGCGCACGAGGTCGTCCCGGCGATCGCCCTGGCTCGCCATCACCTAGACAGTGCCGTCGCCACCCTGGGCGCGACCCGGATCAGCTCGGCGACCGTGCCGCATCGGAAGGCGCTGCGCACGCATCGGCCCTACGGGGTCGTGGTCGCCATCGCGCCCTGGAACTTGCCGTTCCTGATTCCGTTCAGTCAAGTGCTGCCCGCATTGATCGCGGGAAATGCGGTGGTACTCAAGCCTTCCGAGCTCACGCCGCGGGTCGCCGAAGCGCTCGTTGAGCTGATCTCCGACTGCGGATTGCCCGCCGGAGTGCTGCAACTGGCGGTCGGGGACGGCGCGGTCGGCGCCGAGTTGATCGCCGGGCGGCCGGACAAGGTGCTGTTCACCGGTTCGGTGGCCACCGGGCGGACGGTGATGGCGGCGGCCGCGCGCTTCCCGATTCCGGTCGGGCTGGAGCTGGGCGGGATCGACGCCGCGATCGTGCTCGACGATGCCGACCTGGAGTTCACCACCTCGGCGGTGGCCTGGGGCGCGAATTTCAATGGGGGACAGGCCTGTTGCTCGATCGAGCGGGTGCTTGTGCACGAGTCGCTGCACGATGCGTTCGTGGTCCGGCTCGAGGACAAGGTGCGGCGCATCGACACCGCGCGGGATCTGGCGCCGGCCATCGATGAGCGCCAGCAGCGGGTGTGGGAGCGCCATCTCGCGGCGGCGCGGCAGGGCGGCGTGCAGGTCCACGGCGGAGAACCGTTGCGGGACCGCCACCTCTCGCCCGCACTGGTGAGCGGTGCAGGTGTCACGACGGCCGAGGTGTGGCGGGAGGAGACGTTCGGGCCGGTGGCGGCGATCGCCCGGTTCGGGTCCGATGACGAGGCCGTGGCGCTGCACAATGCGACCGAGTACGGGCTCACCGCCAGCGTGTTCTCCGCCGATGTCGGGCGCGCCCGCGCGCTGGCGCAGCGGCTGCGGGCGGGCGCGGTGTCGATCAATGATGTTGCGGCGACCATGTATTCGACACCGGAGCTGCCGTGGGGCGGGGTCGGCGGGTCGGGCTTCGGCCGCTCGCACGGGGTCGACGCGCTGCTGGATGCGAGCTGGGTGCAGGTGGTGGAGCTGCCGCGCGGCCCGGCGTTCGGGCCGAAGCGGCCCTGGTGGTATCCGTACGGGCCCGAACTCGAGGACGCCATGCGGGCGCTGGCCTCCGGCGCGGTCACGCCGCGGGCAGCGGCTCGGCTGCGAGGATACGGGCGGGCCGGTCACCTGCTGCTGGGCATGCTCAGCCGGCAGCCGAAACTCTGAAGGACGGGAATCGGTGAACAACCAAGTCATGACCGCGATCGCCCAGAACGCGCCGCGGCTGCGAGCGGGGGCCGATAACGTCGAATCGTGGTTCGTGCGCGCCAATGACCCGCACTCGCCGCGCGCGGTGTGGATCAAGGCGACCGTGCTCACCGCGCGCGACGGGACCGCGGTGGCGCAGGCGTGGTGCAGCGTCTTCGACGGGCAGCGCACGCACGCGTGGTGTCTCGATATTCCCTTGGCGGCGGCGCGATTCGAGGCGCACGCGATCGGGCAGGACGTCACCGTGGGTCCGTTGACCCTGTCGTTGACCGGCAACGGCGGTACGACCGGCGGCACATTGTCCGATGCCGCACAGACCGTCGCCTGGGATCTGGGGTTCAGCAAGGTGGAGGGCCTGGGTGAGCCGATGTCGCTGCTGCCCAGCGACCGGTTGCTCGATACTCCGGTGCCGAACAACAAACTGGTAACCCCGTTTCCAGTGCTGACCTGCACGGGCCGGCTGGAGTGGCAGGGCGAGCGCTGGGACCTTAGCGGCTGGCACGGGATGCAGGGCCACAACTGGGGCCGCGAACACAGCCCCGAATACGCCTGGGGCCAGTGCGTTTTCACCGATGCCCGGAGCGGCGAGCCCTTCGCCGTGATGGAGGCCGCCTCGGGCCGCACCCGTATCGCGGGCCGCACCTCGCCGCTGCTGTCCATGCTGGTCATCCGCCGCGGCGACGAGGAATTCCGGTTCGACCGGATCGTCGACCTGTGGCGGCAGCGCCCCCGGCTCGACTTCCCCGCATGGACCCTGCGCATGCGCGGCCGCCACGGCACTGCGGACCTGCGCATGTACGCCGAGCCCGAGCAGATGGTGTGCCTGGCCTACCGGAACCCGGCGCGCGACACCAGCTACTGCCTCAATTCCAAGACCGCCGCCGTCTCCGTGCATGTCACCCCGATCAACGGCAATGCCTTCGAGCTGCGCAGCCCGCACGGCGGCGCGCTGGAATTCCTTGTCCCGCACCCGGTTGCGTCGGTGTCCCCGATCGTCTGAGAGAGCTCGCTATGCCTTTGACCTTCTTCGAGACCATGCGCGGCGAGCTCTACGACGCCGACGGGCTGGCTCATCACGTGGCCATGGATCTGCGCTGCGAATCAGGGCACGCGCGCGGATTCGTCACCAATGGGCGCGCCCGCATCACCGGCACCATCCGGGCGCTGCCGTGGGCCGACGGCGCGGCGGTGCTCGGCACCCTCATCGCGCTACCGGTGACCAAGCGGCTGATGAGCTACGAACTCGAGTTCCGCGACGACGACGGTCGCGCCTGGCAGCTGAGCGGTCGCAAGGATGTGCGCTGGCTGCGCGGCGCGCACGCCAGCCTGACCAACCTCGCCACCACCCTGTCGTGCGAGGGCGAACAGGTCGCGCAGGGGCGAATGCAGTTCTTCGCCAACGACTATCCGAGTTTTCTGCGCTCGTTCCAGCCATGGGTGTCGCTGCGCGCCGACCTGCCCGAGGGTCGCCATCCGGAGGGGATACTCGGCCCGGGCCATCGCGAGACTCTCGCAGCGCTGGCCGAGGTGCTGATCGAACCGGGCGGGTCGGTGCCGCCCGTCGGCACCGCCACCATCGACCGGGTCGACACCTATATCGGCAATATGACCCCGCTCATGCAATCCGGGCTGCGGGCGGCACTGCGCGGCCTCGATGCGGCGGCGCGCGCCCGGCACGGCAAACGCGCTGCGACGCTGACGGTTCCGCAACGCCGGGCCCTCGTGGAGGAGGCCCGGCGCGCCGGCGCCCTACGGCACGCGGTCGATGCCGTCGAGACTCCGTTGCGGATCGCGCATTTCGGTGACCGCCGCTATCTGGATGCGATCGGCGCGCCACGTTATGACGAGCCCGTGCTCGAGCAGCGGCCGGGCTGGATGGCCAATGTCACCACCCCGACCGAGCTGTCGCGGCGGGAGACGATCGACTGTGATGTCGTGGTGATCGGCACCGGCGCGGGCGGTGCGGCCGCGGCCGCCCGGCTCACCGAGCACGGCCTCGGCGTGGTGATGGTCGAGGAGGGCGACTACGCCGGTCGCTCACAGTTCCGCGGGGATCTGGGAGAGCGCACCCAGAAGTATTGGCGCGATGGCGGATACAACCTGGCACTCGGCAATACGGTGCTCGGCGTCAGCACGGGTCGGCTGGTGGGCGGGACGACCGCCATCAATTCCGGCACCGCCTTCCGCACCCCGGACGCGGTGCTGCGGGAATGGCTGGACCTCGGCTTCCCCGGCGACTTCACCCCCGAGGCGTTCGCGCCCTACCTGGACGAGGTCGCCGCCGAACTGGGTATCGGCCCCGCCGATCCCCGCTATCTGGGCCGGGTCGCGGAGATCATCGGCGCGGGGGCGGACGCGCTGGGCGCGGCGCACGGTCCGCTGCCGCGCAATGCGGTGGGCTGCGACGGGCAGGGCCAGTGCGTGCACGGCTGCCCAACCGAGGCCAAACGCTCGAGCAATGTCAGCTGGGTGCCGCGGGCGTTGAAGGGCGGTGCGCAGCTGTTCACGAATCTGACCGTCACCCGAATCCTGTTGTCGGGCAGCCGTGCCACCGGTGTGCTGGCCGAGGGCCAGGACGCGCACGGCGCGCCGCGAACGGTGGAGATCCACGCCCGCGCGGTGGTGATCGCGGCCGGCACGCTCATGACGCCGCTGCTGCTGCGCCGCAACGGCCTGACCCTGTCCGCGCTGGGACGCCACCTGTCGGTGCATCCGTCCCTGGGCGCGGTGGCCATGATGCCGACGCCCGGAACACCGTGGTCGGGGATCCCGCAGGGCTATCAGGTGGAAGGACTGGGCGATCCGCTGGTCACCTTCGAAGGCGTGGCCATCCCACCGCAGTTCGCGGCCGGCACGCTGCCGTTCCACGGTGCGCGGCTCACCGAATGGATGAACCGCTGGACCCACACCGAGCAGTTCGGCGCAATGGTGCGTGACACCGGCACCGGCAGCGTGCATCACGGTCCGGGCGGGCGGACCCTGATCCGCTATCACCTGACCCCGCGCGTCCAGGCCGCGTTGCAGCACGCCTGCGCGAGCCTGGCCGAGCTGTTCCTGCGCGGCGGGGCGGAGGCGGTGGCATTGCCGATCGCGGGGACCCCGCCGATCCGCACCCTCGATCAGGCCCGCACGGTCGGCGAGATCCGGTTGAGTCCGCGGCAATTCCGCATGATGGGCCCGCACCCGCTGGGCACCGCCCGGATGGGTCGTGATGCCCGGACGGCGGTGGTGGATTTCGGCCATCGGGTATTCGGCACAACCGGTCTGTATGTCGCCGACGGTTCGGTCGTCCCGACGTCACTGGGGGTCAATCCGCAGGTCACCATCATGGCCTTCGCGCTGCGCGCCGCCGATCTGATTGCAGCCGACCTCAATTGACCGGATTCGCCCCGTCACCCTCTGGCGCACCACCTGTGATCTTGGTAGAGATTGGTGTAAGCACAAAAGGGGTGATCCGGATCATGCCGGAGGATGGGGACGAATCAATGGGTGCCAGAGCCGAACTGGAACGGGAACTGGGTGGGTCGCTGGCCGCGCTGGATCTGCTGACCGAGGCCGAGACCGCCGATCTGCTGGCGATCTTCCAGCAGGCGCAGCGCACCGAGAACATCGCCATGGTCGAGGCCGTCGACAAGACCGTCGGCGCGCTGCCGTGGCCGTTGCGCACGGCCGCCAAGAAGATCATGTTCGGCAACAAGCTCGGGTAGGGGCGATGAGCGACCTGGTCACCCGCGCGCAGATCACCCTGCTGTCGCGGACGCTGCACGTCTCCGAGGACAAGCTCGCCCATCTCGAGAAGCTCGGCGCCGCCAACCTGCACGAACTGCAGGAACGCATGGCGCAGGTGATGTTCGCCGAGCACAATGCGATCTTCTCGCGGTTGTCGCTGCTGGTGCCGATCATCCCGCTGAGCATTTCGCTGCCGCTGGTGCAGAAGTTGGTGCCGCCGGTGATGGCCGGTCGCGCCGCGGGTGCGATCGGGGTGGATCACCCCCGGAAGGCAGCCGAAGCGGTCGGCATGCTCGATCCGGGCTATGCGGCCGAGGCCGCGCCCTACATGGATCCGCACAGCGTCGGGCAGCTGGCCGATATCGCGCCGGCCGGGCCGGTCATGCGGATCATCAACGAGCTGCTGCGGCGCGGGGACTACATCACGGCGGGACCGTTCCTGGCCTATGCGACACCGGATCTGGTGCACGCGGTCGAGCGTGACGTGCACGACGACGAGGGCCTGATCCGGTCGGCGTCGTACTCGTTCTCCGGTGAGAACATCAGCGTGATCATCCGGCACCTGCTGACCGGCGAGGGGCGGCGGGTTCCGAAACTGGTCCGCACAATCCTGCAGGGCTCCAAGGAGTTGCGGCTGGCGGCGCTGTCGGTATTCGCGCGCTGCGACACCGATGTGATCGTGGCGATCGGCGACATCCTCTTCGATGTGGGCTCGGCCGACGAGATCGCCGATCTGATCGAGACCTTCATTTCCGCCGGGGCGGTACCGGAGACGCTGCGCTTCGCCGGGCAGCTGAGTCCTGCGGCGCTGGACCTGCTCGCGGCCAATCCGATTCTGGCCGATCCGGAGTCCATAGACGCCGTCGCGGGCGCGGCCGACGGCAGCAGCGAGGCCGCGGTCTGGCGGGGTCTGCTGGAGCTGGCCGAGCGCACCGAGCCGGGCATCGCGCGCCGGATCGGCGGGGCCATCTCGCATTTCGACACCGCGACGCTGACCGGGCTGCCGGGGCTGGCGGCGACCGCGCACCTGTGGCCGCCGCTGCTGAAGGTCCTCGCCACCGCCGAGCCGGACGCGCAGTCGCGGATCGGGGAACTGTGGTCGCCGCTGCCGGCTTTGGAGCGCAACGAGATCGAGCAGCGCATCGCCGATCTCGGCCTGGGCGAGCAGTTGACGACACTGATCGCAACATTGCAGCTCACGCAATAATGTCGCCGACGCTGCGGCCCCGGCGACATTCGAGTCGCTGGGGGCCGCAGCGGCTTTCGGTACTCACGGACGACGCGGTCACCGCCCGGGCGCGCGGGCCGTCACTGCCCGCGCAGGGCCTCGATGCTGCGTTCGAACGCGGCCGCACCATGTCCATCGGTGACCTGACGGTCCACCAGGGAGGCGATCCCGTCGAGCGGTTCGGCGGTGATTCCGGCATCGAATGCGGCTTGACGCAACGTATCCAGGGCGGTCTTGGTGAAGACCAGGTCCTGGAAGACGTCGCCGGTGTAGTCGCCGGTGTCGATGATGCGGCCGTAGGCGGGCAGCGTCCGGGACATGGCGGTCACCCATGCCGCCGCGCGAGTCGCGAACTCCGAGGCCGGAACTCCGGCCGAGCCGACCAGGGCCGCGCCCTGGAAGAACCCACCGAACATGGCGTACATGGTCGACAGCAGCGCGAAATCCCAGAGCGCGGCCAGGCCCGCGTCGGTGCCGAAATATTCGGCCGAGCCCAGTAATTCGAGGGTGGGGCGGTGGGCGTCGACGATCGTCTGCGACCCGCTGTAGAGAATGCTCGAGCCCTCCGCCCCGATCATGTCCGGGACCGCCATGATCCCGCCGTCGAGGAAATCGATGCCGTGCCCGGCCGCCCAGGCCGCCAGTTCCCGCGACTGTTCGGGTGAGGTGCTGGTGAGATTGAGCCAGTGTCTGCCGCGGAGCTCCGCCGCGATCGGATCGAGCGTCTCGTGCACGGACGCGTGATCGAGCAGCACCGTGACGACCAGCTCACCGCCGCCCACCGCCTGCCCGGCCGTCTGAGCTGAAACCGCGCCCGCGGCAACCAGTTCGGCATCCTTCCCGGGCGTCCGATTCCACACCGTGGTCGCCACGGCGGCCTTCAGGAACGCGGCCGCCAGCGCCCGCCCCATCGCACCGAGGCCGAGTACGGTCACCGGGCTGTGCTGGATGTTCGTCATTACAGGACAACTCCTTGTCGCTCGTTGGCGAGTGGTTCCGGCGCGCGCTGAATTCGAGGCTGCCGGTTAGGGAGTCGTCCCACAAGTACGCACAAATAGCTCAGCTACTTACGAAAAGGTTTGTCTCCAGAGCTCGAGGACCTCCGGGCCCCCGAACCGGCTGAAGGGGACTGCCTTCATCTGTGGCTCCGATCGGAGGTGAGATCTCGGGGTTGCTGAATATTGGCCAGTTTGCCAGTCCCGCCTCCCGGCGCTCGGCGCTACGCGCTCCCGCCGCGTTCGGCTGCGTGCCGCCCGGCGACGCGGCCGAAGGCGAGGGCGTCGGCGATGTGGAAACCGCCGTCCTTGCACCAGGAGTAGGTGGAGCTGACATTGCCCGCTGCGTAGAGGCCGGGGATGACCGCGCCGAAAGGATCGAGGACTTCGGCGTTCTCGTTGCGGCGGGGGCCGCCGTTGCTCCAGGCCAGGATGGGGGCAGCGGTGAAGGCGTAGTAGGGCGGCTCGGACAGGGGTGCGAGAGTCTTTGCGGGGCGGCCGAACTGGTCGTCCATCCCGGCCGCGCAGGCGGCGTTGTAGCGGTCGACGGTCTGCTGCAGGACGTCGGCGTCCACGTGCAGGATGGCGGCGAGTTCGGTGAGGGTGCCGGCGCGGTGGATCCAGCCCTTGCCGATCTCGGCGCTGTTGTCGGCGCTCCAGTCGTAGCCTTCGATCAGACTGGCCCAGCCGACGGCGAGGCGGTCGCGTCCGGGCACGATCGGGCCTGCGCGGCGGGCGGATTCGTCGAAGACGATGTGCATCGGGGTGGTGGGGAACAGCTGGTAGCTGCCGTTGATGCGGGCATGGCCGTGGCCCAGGGCCACCCGTTCGTTGCAGTAGCGGCGACCGTCGAGGCCGAGGTAGACGAAGCTGTTGGTGTTGGGGAACGCGGTGTAGAATCCGGCTTCGTAACCGGGAGCACGCAATCCGGGCAGGGTCATCATGTTGGACATGTGCCACAGGTCCGCTCCGGCCTTGACCGCCATGCGCAGGCCGTCGCCGGTGGCGGCGGGCGTGCCCCAGACCACCGGGTCGGTCAGGCGCAGCTGATCGCGCACCATCTCCGGGTTCGCCTCGAATCCGCCGGTGGCCAGCACGACTCCGCGGTCGGCGCGGATCCGCAGGGCGCTCCCGTCCGGTGCGGTGGCCAGAACGCCGAGCACCGTGCCGTCGCCGGTGATCAATTCGTGTGCGGGCGTCTGCAACCGGACCTCGATGCCGCGGGCGCGGACCGCCTCCGACAGGGCCGCCCACAGCAGTCCGTCACCCATGCGGCCCTCGACGCCGATCCAGCCGCACATGACGTCGCTGCCGTCGAGGTCGGGGAATTCCGGTGGCGCGGGCACCGCCAGACCGACCGGGATGCCGAGGCTTTCCATCCACTCGCTGTTGCGGGCGGTCTCCTGCGCCCACACCCGCACCACCGGTTCCGGGATCGGCCGCCCGGCACTGAGGCTGCGCAGGTAGACCGCGGCCCGCTCGGGATCCCGGTTGTCGAACCACACCGCGCCCGACACCCGGGTACTGCCACCGGCCCGGCCACCGGATTCCTTGTCCAGCACCAGCACTCGCGCCCCGGCATCGTGGGCCGCGACGGCGGCCGCGCAGCCCGCCCCGCCGAATCCCACGACCACCACATCGGCTTCGACATCCCACACCACACCCGAGTCGGCCACGACCGCACCGTCCTTCCATCTCGTCCACCGCGAACGGTCCCAGCCCGTCGCGCCGACCGAAAAGGCCTGTCTCACTCACCGGATACCACCGACGCGGCCACGCGAACTGCCGCCGTCGGCCGCGGTGGTGAAGTGAGCTGCCCACCGCGGGCCGGCGCCGCGGGGCCGGTCACGCCGGGCTGCCGAACCAAGTGGTCAAGGCCTGTTCGAACCCATGCGGCTCGGCGGAGGTCCAGGCGACGATGCCGTCGGGGCGGATCAGCAGTGACAGCGGCTCGCGCGGCTGGGCGGGCTTGGCGGTGACGATCCGGATGCGATCCGCCCACGGCTCGACCCGGGCGCGCAGTGCGGGGGAGTCGCTCGGATCCAGCAGCAGGCCACGGCCGTCGGCGAAGTGACCGGACACGCTCGTGCCGTCGGACAGCTCGAAATCGGGTGTGGCCGCACCGACCAGCGGGTCACCGCTGCCCAGGTCGTAGCGGTGCAGCACGCCGGAGAGCTTCTTCACCACCTGCGTGGTGGCCGCCGGGGTATCGAGCAGGTCGGTGGTGACCGCGCGCAGCGCGCGGCTGCGCGGATCGGTGCGCATGAGCGCGATCTGCGCGCGTGTCCAGTCCAGCACCCAGGCGCCGATCGGGTGGCGTTCGCGAGTGTAGGTGTCCAACAACGCCTCCGGGGATCGGCCGCGGATCACGGCGGCCAGCTTCCAGCCCAGGTTGACCGCATCGCCGATACCCAGGTTCAGGCCCTGGCCGCCGAACGGCGAGTGGACGTGGGCGGCGTCGCCGGACAGCAGGACCCGTCCCCTGCGGTAGTTGGGGACCTGACGGGTGTTGTCGGTGAAGCGGGTGGCCGAAACCACCCTGGAGATCTGCACTTTCACCCCGGTGACGCGTTCGAAGCTGTCCGCGAGCTCCCCGGCGGTGACCGGGTTGGTGCGGTCGGCGGGCGGGCCGTCGAGTTCCACGGTCAGGATGCGGCCGGGTTGGGGGCCGTTGACGAAGATGCCGGTCGGGGTGGTGTGCCAGCCCAGGGGCACGTTTTCCGCACCGGTCATCTCGACCAGGGCCTGGCGGCCAGTGATTTCGGGGTCCAGGCCAGGGAATTCGAATCCGGCCAGTTTGCGCACGGTGCTGCGGCCGCCGTCGCAGCCCACCAGCCAGCCGGCGCGCACGGTGTGCCCGCCGCAGTCGACGGTGACACCGACGCCGTCGTCGTCGAATCCGGTCAGCTCGACCCCGCGCCGCACCGGTACTCCGAGGTCGGCGGCGCGGCGGGCCAGGACTGCCTCGATGGTCTGCTGATCGAGAAAGCGGTATTCGGCCGCCGGGCCCAGATCGGCGAAGGCCGGATCCGCGCCGTCGACATTGTCGGCCCACAGCATGATCCCGGCGAAGTGCGCGCCGGCCGGTGTACGCCGCGGCGCGGTGGGAACCGCTGCGCCCGCGAACATCCGGCCCATGCGGGCCAGCGCCGCCTCGTGGGCCGCACGCAGCTCCGGCACCAGACCGCGCCGGCCCAGCGCCTGGGCGGTGGGCACATTGATCGCGCCCGCCTTGATCGTCGTATTCGGTTCGGCGAGGCGCTCGACGACCAGCACGTCCACTCCCGCCACCCGCAGCTCGCAGGCCAGCATCAGCCCGACCGGTCCGGCCCCGGCCACCACGACATCTCGCGTCTCGTTCATGAGAATCACTGTGGTGGTGGCCGATCACCGGGCGCTTGCGTCAGCTTGCGCGCCGCTTGCGCGGTCAGTTCCAGCCGCGCGAATCCTGTTTCAGGGCGGTGTCGATGGCCAGGCCGGAGGCCACCACCATGGACAGCAGCGGCTGGGGGAGCTGGCGGTGGATCTGCACGACATAGTTGTCGGCGGTGGTGAACATGGTCTTGAGCAGGCCCTCCCACGTCTTGGTGATGCGGGCGACCTCCTGACCGGTGTGGTCATGGATGGCGAAGTTCCAGGCCCGCCAGTTCTCGGCGCGGATACCGCCGATCTGCTGACCGTTGACCACGAAGGCGAAGTTGATCTTGCCGATCATGTTCTCCTGGATGATCTCACCGATCGGCGCGCCATTGCCGTGCTCGAGCAGGAACTTCGACTTGAAGACCTTGGCCGGGCGGGTGATTCGCATGAGGCACTGGCCGTGTGCGTCGCGGATCTCCAGTTTGTGGGTCATGAACTGGTCGTAGCTGGACAGGAAGCGCACGGCCTTCTTCAGCGCGCTCTGCCCGACCTCGGCGACCGCGCCGATCTGGCGGCCGTGCTGGTCGAAAACGCTGTACTCGTTGACCATTTCGATCAACTTGACCTTCTGGTTCACCACCAGCACAGGTTCGGTGAACACGGTGCCGCCACCGGCCTGGGCGGGGGCGATCCCGGCCTGCTGCTGCACCTGGCGCTGGATGTCGGCGGGGTTGTTGGCGCTGCCGACCTCGAGCTCCCAGGGGCTGGCCTCACTGCGACCACCGAACTGCTGCGGTTGCGCGCCATAGGACTGGCCCGGCTGCTGCGGGTGTGGCGGGCGCTGACCGTATTGATGTTGCGGCTGTTGGGCAAACTGCTGTTGCGGCTGTTGGCCGTATTGCTGTTGGGGCTGTTGGCCGTACTGCTGCTGTTGCGGCGCGGACTGCTGCTGGACCTGGTGCGGCTGCGACTGCTGCGCGTGCGGCTGGTTCGGGTGCTGCGGGCGGGGCTGCTGCGCGAACTGGTCGGACCGGGGTCGATCCGGTTGCTGCGGCGCCGGCGCCGGTTGCTGCTGGGGCTGAGTGTGATTCGTCCATTGGCTGCCGTCCCACCACCGGAGCACTGGAGATCCGGGACGCTCGGGGTACCACCCCGCGGGTTGACTCATGGCCGCATCCTAACGGTGTACAGGGACTCTGCACTTTTTGCACTTTTCGCCCCGCGGTCACCTCTATGATGGGCGGTCGACATCCGGAGGCCCAGCTCGGGTCACCGGGGGAACGGGGAAAGTATGTCCGCCACAGTCGAATTCGCGGGTTGCCACGCGTACACGGTGCGGCCGGGCTTATGACCGAACTGGTGACGCGAGCCCAGCTCGTCCTCCTGGCCCGGACCCTGCACGTGCCGGTGGAACGGCTCGCCCACCTCGAACGGCTCGGCCCGCATCGCCTGCACGAGCTGCAACAACGCATGGCGGGCAACCTCTTCGACCAGCATGCGACGGTGTTCGAGCGCATCGCCAGGCTGGTCCCCGTCATCCCGCTGAGCATCTCGCTGCCGATCGTGCAGCGGCTGGTGCCGCCTACCATGACCGGGCGCGCGGCCGGCGCGATCGGGGTGAACTATCCGGCCAAGGCGATCGAGGCGCTGTTGCGGCTGGATGTCGGATACGCCGCGGACTGTGCGCCGTATCTGGATCCGCGCACGGTCGGCCAGCTCGCCGACGACGCGCCGCCCGCGCCGGTGGTGGCGATCCTGAACGAGCTGCTGGCCCGGCGCGACTACATCACCGCGGGGCCGTTCCTGGCCTATGCGACACCGGAATTGATCCAGGCGGTCGAGGAGGGGGTACCCGATGACGAGGGCCTCATCCGCTCGGCCGCCTACGCATATTCGGGGGAATCGCTCAGTGCGGTGATGCGCCAGTTGCTCGCGGGCAGCGGTCAGCGGGTGCCGCGGCTGCTGGGCACGGTCATCAATGGTTCCAAGGAGTTACGGCTCGCGGCGCTGTCGGTGTTCGCGGGCAGCGGTCAGCGGGTGCCGCGGCTGCTGGGCACGGTCATCAATGGTTCCAAGGAGTTACGGCTCGCGGCGCTGTCGGTGTTCGCGCGCTGCGGCCCCGATGTGATCGCCGCGGTGGGCGACATCCTCTTCGAGGTGGCCCCGCCCTCGGCGGTGGCGGACCTGATCGCCACCTATATCGCCGCCGACGCCACCGACGACATGCTGCGCTTCTTCGGCCGGCTGAGCCCGAACGCCCTGACCCGGCTGGCCCTCAACCCGGTGCTGCCGGAGATCGCCGAGACCCTCGTCGACGCCGTCGACGGCAGCAGCGACCTGGCGGTGTGGCGCGGGGTCCTCGAACCCCTCGCCCGCACTCCCTCCGAGGTGCGCCGCCGGGCGGGCCTGCGCCTGGCCACCCTCGACGCCCCCACGTTGCTCATGCTGCCCGCGCTGGCCCAGGCCGCCCGGTTGTGGCCGCCGCTGCTGTGGGTGCTGTCCGCGACCGATGTCGAGGTCCAGGCCCGGGTGGGCGAGCTGTGGGCCACCGCCACCCGCCTGGACCTCGAGGTCCTCGAACGCCGCATCGCCGACCAGCACCTGGATTCGCTGCTGGCCACGCTGACCAACACGATTCGTTTCCTGCGCTGAACGCGCCGCCGTCGTCGATCGGGTGCGCGCGGGGTGCTTTCCCGCCGGGTACGGGAACCCTTGTGCCACGGATGATTCCAACTCCCGGTCGTCGGTCGACCTGCGGCGGGGCGGGTCGTGCGGGCGGCGGTGGGCGACGGGGTGCCGGGGAGGTGGTAGGAAAGGTGACGTGTCCGAAACCGCCGAAACCCGCACCCCTCGCGCCGTGTCGGAAGTGGTGGACCTGGTCAGCACGCTGATCCGGTTCGACACCTCCAATACCGGCGAACTGGAAACCACCAAGGGCGAGCGCGAATGCGCGCAGTGGGTGGCCGCACAGCTCGAGGATGCCGGGTACACCACCGAATACGTCGAATCGGGTGCGCCGGGGCGCGGCAATGTGTTCGCGCGGCTGCAGGGCGCGGACTCCTCGCGCGGGGCCCTGATGATGCACGGGCATCTGGACGTGGTGCCCGCCGAGGCCGCCGACTGGAGTGTGCACCCGTTCTCCGGCGCGGTGCGCGACGGCTACGTGTGGGGCCGCGGGGCCATCGACATGAAGGACATGGTCGGCATGATGCTGGCGGTGGCCCGCCAGTTCAAGATCGAGGGCACGGTGCCGCCGCGCGACATCGTGTGGGCGTTCGTGGCCGACGAGGAGAACGGCGGGCGCTGGGGCTGCCAGTGGCTGGTCGAGCATCGGCCCGACCTGTTCGAGGGCGTCACCGAGGCGGTCGGCGAGGTCGGCGGATTCTCGCTGACCGTGCCGCGGCCCGACGGCAGCGACCGGCGGCTGTATCTGGTCGAGACCGCGGAGAAGGGCCTGGGCTGGATGCGGTTGCGCGCCAAGGCCCGTGCCGGGCACGGCTCGTTCCTGCACGAGGACAACGCGGTGACGATCCTGTCGCAGGCCGTAGCGCGGCTGGGAACCCACACCTTCCCGCTGGTGGTCTCCGATTCGGTCGCGGAGTTCCTGGCCGCCGTCGCCGAGGAGTCCGGGCTCGAATTCGATCCCGGCTCACCGGATATCGAGGGTCAGCTGGCCAAACTGGGCACCATCTCCCGCATCATCGGCGCGACCCTGCGCGACACCGCCAACCCGACCATGCTGCGGGCGGGCTACAAGGCCAATGTGATTCCGCAGACCGCCGAGGCCGTCGTCGACTGCCGGGTGGTGCCGGGACGGCAGGCCGAATTCGAGCGGGAGGTGGACGCGCTCATCGGACCGGATGTGGAACGGGAGTGGATCACCAAGCTCGACTCCTACGAGACCACCTTCGACGGGCATCTCGTGGACGCCATGAACGACGCCATCCTGGCCCATGATCCGAACGGGCGCACCGTGCCCTACATGCTCTCCGGCGGCACCGACGCGAAAGCCTTCGCCAAGTTGGGGATTCGCTGCTTCGGTTTCGCTCCGCTGCGGCTGCCGCCCGAACTGGACTTCTCCGCCCTGTTCCACGGGGTCGACGAGCGGGTTCCGGTGGAATCGCTCGAATTCGGTACCCGCGTACTGGAACACTTCCTGTTGCACAGCTGACGATTCGAAAGGACTGCTCGTGCCCGACTACTCCTACAATCCCTACGCGCCGCTGCCGCAGCTGCCCGAGTTCACCCTGACCTCCACCGATATCAGCGACGGCAAGCCTCTGCACCTGGATCAGGTCAGCGCGCTGGGCGGCGCGGGCGGACAGGACATCTCCCCGCAGCTGAGCTGGTCGGGGTTCCCGGCCGAGACCAAGAGTTTCGCCGTCACCATGTACGACCCGGATGCGCCGACCGCTTCGGGCTTCTGGCACTGGGTCCTCGCCAATGTCCCCGTCACCACCACCAGCCTCACCAGCGGGCAGGCCAGCAAGGGCGGCACCCTGCCCGCCGGCGCCATCCACCTGCGCAATGACGCGGGCCTGCACGAGTACACCGGCGCGTTCCCGCCCGCCGGGCACGGCGCGCACCGCTACTTCGTGGTCGTGCATGCCGTCGGCGTCGAGCGCCTCGAGGTCGACGAGAACGCCTCGCCCGCCTACCTGGGCTTCAACCTGTTCATGAACGCCATCGGCCGCGCCACCATCATCGGCACTCACGAGCAGAAGTAGGCGTCCACGCCGAAACGACTGTGGCCCCGGGCGAATTCGCTCGGGGCCACAGTCATGTCCGGGCAACACGACCCGTGTCCGACCGTGGAGACATCCGACAGCACCCGGACGGCGCTGGGGTCCAACGAGACTGGGCCGGTCGCCCGACTCGGACACCCGAGGTTCGTCGCGGTGTGGCAGCGGCGGCTCGGCCGGCCGAGCCCACCGGCGGGTGCAGGTGGCTAGTCGGGGGTCGAGAGCTGGGCCAGGCCGCGCAGGCCCGCGGCGAGATCCTCGGGCGTGGGGGAGTGGTCGGGGTCGATGAGGTATTGGACCAGCAGGCCGCCGATGAGGGTTTGCAGGAGTGCGCCGATGGCGGGGTCGCCGGCACCGAGGGCTTCGGTGAGGCCGGCGCGGGCTTGTTGCTGTGCGGCACCGGTTTCCGCGCGCAGGGTGGGGGAGTGCAGTGCCTGGGCGGTGGATTCGATATTGGCGGTCCAGATCACCCGATCGGTGGTGAACGAGTCGATCAGTTTGTGCCAGAAGGTGTTCAGGCGGGCGGCCGGGTCGCCGGCCCGATCGGCGGGCAGGGAGTCGAGGATCTGCTGGACTGCGGCGGCGGTGGCCTCGAGCATGGCCTGGTTCAGCAGCTTGTCGCGGGTGCCGAAGTGGTAGTTGATGGCCGCGAGGTTGGCGCCGGAGGCGGCGACGATGTCGCGCACGGTGGTCCGGGCGTAGCCGCGGTCGGCCAGGCACTGCTTGGTCGCGGCGAGGAGATCTTCTCGGGTTCCCACGGCGGTAGAGCCTAGCACCGGGTGAAACGGTCGTTTGTAACGGCCGTTTAAAACAGATGTTTTGTACATATGTTTGAAACGTGTGTATGGTCGAGTTCGGCACGATCCATCACACGGAAGTACGAGCCTGGATATGACTCAGCAGAGACTGTTGTCCCCCTTCGAAACCAGTTACTTCGCCACCGACACCCGCCTCGGCAGCGTGCCGATCGGCGGGATGCCGCTGTTCATCGGCACCACCGTGCGCGGCGCGATCGATCCCGCCGTGCTGCGGCGGGTGCTCGGCGAGCTCGCGGCCGGGCATGTGCTGCTGCGCAGCCGGGCCGTCACCGCGGCGGGGGTGTCGCGGTTCGATGTGGACGAGCGCTATGCGCCGCCGCTGGAGGTGCGCGACGGCGAGGTCGACGAGTACTGGGAACTGGTCAACACCCGCCCGGACTGGAGTGCGGGGTTGTTCCGGGCGGTGCTGCTGCGCGGGCCCGTGGACAACCACATCGTGCTGGTCATCCATCACGGGATCAGCGATGGGCGTTCGGCTTTCGCACTGCTGGACGAGATGTGGCGGCGCTACAGCGCACACTTCGCGGGAACGATACTGCCGCTGGAGGATTCGGATCGGGACCTGCTCGACGGGGTCGATCGACTGCTGGCTCGGGTCACCACCGACGCCGAGGTCGACGGATTCCTCGCGCAGGTACGGGAGATGGCGGCGACCGTCGGGCCCGAGGGCGCGCCGCGGACCTTGCCGCACGACGGCGACGGGTCGGGCGATCCCGGCGGGCGATTGGCGTTGCGCCGCATCGAATTGTCGCCCCGGCACACCGGCGAGCTGGTGGAGGTGGCGCGCGGACAGGGGATCTCGGTCAACAGCTTGCTCGCCGGTGCCGCCCTGGCGGCGGTGCGCGCCGAGCTCGCCGAGGACGGGCCGCTGCCGTTGATGTGCGGGCATGCCGCAGATCTGCGGCCGGAACTGTCGCCGCGACTGCCGGTCTCGACGATGCTCAATTGCGCCTCGGGGGCGGGAACCCCGGCGCTGGTGGATCGGGATGCCGATCCGCGGGCGCTGGGCGCGGTGGTCGACGCGACCATGCGGCAGATGCTGGACACACGGTTCCCGGCGCTGTTCATGCGGGCCTCGCAGCGGGCGCTGACGCCGGAGGTGGCGGCGATACTGTCGGGTGCGCCGGCGATCGCACTGTCGAATATGGGCCGGCTGCCCGCGCATCCGATGCCGCCGGGCCTGGAGTTCGTGCGGGACGAGGTGTTCGCGATGGCGGCCGGCATGCCGCCGAAGATGACGATCTTCACTGTCGGAGATCGGCTGACGATTCAGGTGGAGTACGACACCGCCGAGCACAGTCACCGCCAGATGGGGCGGATCGCCGAGTCGATGAGCGATCTGCTGGCCCGGGTGACCCGGACGGCCGCGGCGCGCGGGTGACGCCACCGGCGATGCGGCGACCGTAGCAGCGGACGCGAAAACGGCTGTGGGGGTGGGGGGAGCTTGCCAGAACACCCCTCTTTCCATGGGGTGGGGGGGGGGCGCGGCACACGAGCCACACACATCTATCCCACCCCCCCACAAA
>NZ_JBHZCS010000004.1:29993-52322 GCF_042755705.1 Nocardia sp. NPDC059154 | reverse complement strand
GTGGGCCTGGACGAATCGTCCAGGCCCACCTCTGTTCCAGTGGCGTGCGGTGGCCGCGCGCCCCCGGATCAGCTCATATTGATCACGCCCTCCGGCGGCGGGGTCAGATACAGCGCGGCGATCTCGGTGGCGTACTTGGCCGCGATCGGGTTGCGCTTGAGCTTGAGGGTCGGGGTGAGTTCGTCACCGCCGGGCTCCCAGCCCAGATCCAGGATGGTGAAACGCTTGATCTGCTCCACCCGCGAGAGCTTGGCATTGGCCTCGGCGACCGCGGCCTTGATCTCGGCGACGATCTCCGGGTGCACGGCCAGGGTCTTCAACTCGGCGTCGGGAGTGCCCAGGGCCTTGGCCCGCACCACCGCGGTGTCGGGGTCGAGCACGATGAGCGCGGAGATGAACGGCTTGGCGTCACCGATCGCCACCACCTGGCCGACCAGCGAGGACACCGCCTTGACGGTGTTCTCGATATTGGTGGGAGACAGGTTCTTTCCCGCCTCGTTGATGATGAGTTCCTTCTTACGGTCCACGATGCTGACGTAGCCGTCGCCGTCGATTGTGGCGACGTCACCGGTGTGCAGCCAGCCGTCGCCGTCGATCGCATCGGCGGTCTTGTCGGGCATCTTGCGGTAGCCGTGGGTGACGATACCGCCGCGGACGAGCAGCTCCCCATCCTCGCCCAGGCGAATCTCCAGCCCGCGCAACGGAACACCGACGGTGCCCGGCTTCGGCTTGGCCGGCGGGGTGTAGGTGCCGACGCCGGAGGTCTCCGACATGCCCCACACCTCGGTCACCGTGAAGCCCAGGCCCAGCAGGTATTCCAGGGTCTCCGGCGGGATCGCGGCCGCGCCGGAGGCGGCGACGCGCAACTCGTCGAAGCCCAGGGCGTGACGCAGCTTCGACAGCACCAGCGCCTCGGCCAGCTTGTGCTGCACATCCAGCAGCGGGCCGCGGCCGTTGCCGGCCAGATCCGCGCGGGCGGCCTGCGCGCCGACCCCGAGTGCCCAGTTGGCCAGGGCCTTCTTCACCGGGCTGGCCTCGGTGGCGAGCTTGGCGTCGATGCCGGCCTTGATCTTCTGCCACACGCGCGGCACGCCGAAGAACGCGGTCGGGCGGGCGTCGGGCAGGGCGGCTGCGATCTCGCGCGGGTCGGGCACGCAGGTCATCTGCACGCCGGTGAACAGGTTGGCGCAGTGGCCCGAAATGCGGTCGGCCACATGGGCGGCCGGCAGATAGGACACCGAGCGGTCGTCGAGGCCGACGGTCAGCGGGCCCTCGACCAGGCCCACGATCTGGGCCACCACATTGGCGTGGGTGAGCTCCACGCCCTTGGAGGGGCCGGTGGTGCCCGAGGTGTAGATCAGCGTCGCGACATCGTCGGGCTGCACCGCCTGCCAGGCGGCATCGAAGTCGAAGTCCGCCTTCGGCGCGGCCTCCACCTCGGCCAGGGTCAGCGTGCCCGCCGCCGAACCCTCCACCAGCACAATGTGTTCCAGCTCGACGCCCGCCCCGCGCACCACGTCCAGGAACGCGGGCTCGGTGATCACGACCTTGTTCTCGGCATTGGTGAACAGGTGCGCGATCTGCTCGGCGGAGCTGGTGTTGTAGATCGAGAACGGCGTCGCCCCAACGTGCAACGCCGCCGTGTCGACCAGATTGAATTCCGGCCGGTTGGTCAGCATGATCCCCACGGTGTCCCCGCGCCCCACCCCCAATCCGGCCAGACCCGCCGCGATGGCGCGCACCCGTTCCCCGTACTCGCGCCAGGTGATCTGCTGTGTCCCCCCGACGGTCCGCAACGCCACCTGCCCCGGCCGCAGCGTCAATGTCTCCTGGAACGCCTGCGGAATCGTGTGAACGGTTTTCCCAGATGCGTGCGCATACCCGATGTCAGTCGTCATAACCCTTTTCCCGATTGCCTCTCGCTTCACCCGCCACACGCGCACCCACCTGCGCGAACTCCGACGTCCGAGAGAACGACCAACCCGATCACGCGATGGCCACGCGCCGTCTGTGGCGCGGCTCACTCATCGTAACCAGATCATCACAGTTGTGTCGTGGGCTACACGGCCACGTCGGTGGCCGAATTTACCGATCCTGGTGGCGGGCGGCGGAATCGAAGGTGCGCCCACACGGCGCGATCGCCGCGTCACGCACGATCCCGGGGTGACCCGGATACGCGCTGCGGCGCTTGGCTTTCGCCGCCATGTACAGCGCCGCCTGCGGACTGCGCGGCTCGGTCTCGAGCGGCACGGCCGTCACGATCAGCCCCGCATCGCGTACCGCGGCAACCTTGTCCGGGTTGTTGGTCATCAGGCGCACCGACCGCAGGCCCAGCGCGGCCAGCGCGTATGCGGCATGGTCGTAGGTGCGCGAGTCATCGGGATGCCCCAGGCGGCGATAGGCATCGAAGGTGTCGGCCCCGGTCTCCTCGCCGAGATGCAATCCCATCGCCTTGACCTCGAGGCCCGCGCCGCGACCCTCCTGCTCGAGATAGATGAGCACGCCCTGCCCGCCTTCGCCCTGGATGAGGTCCATGGCCAGCTCGAGCTCGGGCCCGCAGTCACAGTCCTGGGAGCCGAGCACATCGCCGTAGAGACACCGGGAATGAATGCGTACCAGGCAGTCATCCGCCGGCTCCCCGAAGATCAGCATGTGCCCGACACCGGTTTCGTCGTGCACTTCCTTCACCCGCACCCGCAACTCACGCCCCTTCCGGAGCAACGAATGTGCGGTTGCCTGAAGCTCTTTCACGCCTGCTCCACCTGCCGCCCTGCCTCTGGCAATTATGGCCGAGCGGTCGATTTCAGGACATGAGTTGTCCGAAGAGCTCAGAACCCGGAGAGGCGACTCCGTATCAGGCGGGCCCGGGCACGCAGCAGCCGAGTGCGTTGGGGAGCCCAGTAGCCCACCGCCAGTCCGGCGATGGCCGCAGAGGCCGCCACCAGCGGCACGATCCACTCGACTCCGGTGCCGTGCCCGACAACACCGGCCACGGCCGCGCAGGTGGCGCCGAACGCCGTGGCGAATGCCGCGTTCGACAATGCGCGCAGAGTACGGAGGACGCCCCAGCCCTGGGGCAGCTTGTGCCCGCGGTATTCGCGCTTGGCCTGAAGGTACTGATACACCCAGGGATTGCGGGGCAGGATGAGCAGCGGCACCGGCTGCACCTTCACGCCGACGGCACGCAATTGCTCGACCTTGTCGGGATTGTTGGTCAGCAAGCGCACCGAGGCGAGTCCCAGGTTCAGCAGCATCTTCGCGGCGACGGTGTAGGTGCGTGAGTCCGGGGACAGCCCGAGCCGCGCATAGCTGGCGAACGTGTTCAGCTGCTCGCGCTGACTCAGCGAATATCCGCGAGCCTTGCCGACCAGGCCCGCTCCACGGCCCTCCTGTTCGAGGTAGAGCAGCACCCCTCGACCCTCGGCCTGGATCATGTCCATGGCCAGGTCGAGCTCGGGGCCACAATCGCAGTCGTCCGAATGCAGGGCGTCACCGTATAGACAACGCGAATGAATACGAACCAGACAGTCCGGTTCGATTCGACCGAAAACCAGCGCGTGACCGAGACTTTCGTCGGGATCGAGCGGAATCACCCGCAAGGTGATGGTGCGGCCGTAGCGGGTGAAGACATGCTCGGTCTCGTCATGCAGCGACTGCACGTTCGCTGTCGTCAAGCGATCCTCCGGTCAGGGATGAGATGCACAGTGGTGAGGCGATCACGAATCACGGGCACACGACGAGCCGCGAGCGATCGTATATCGGCCGCGGGGACCGCGCCCTGTTTCACGCGGGATCATTCCGGTGTCGACGCGTCGGCGTCCGGTTCGCCTGCGACGACGGCGTCGATGGCGTCCGCTGACGGCATGGCGGCCGGGGCGGGACGACCGGCCGGCACGCGCGCGGCGCGCCGGATGAGGTCCGCCATGGCCGCTGTTGCCCAGACGAAATCGGCGGTCTCCGCGGAGCGGTCATGAGTGACCAGCCGATAGGTCAGAGCGGCGGAGAAGGCCGAGGCCGCGCCGGTGACACCCGGCATGGGGTTGTCGAAGCGCGACACCTCCACGGTCCGCGCGCCCGGGTGGTGGATGGTGCATCGCGATCGCTCGATGACGACGACCGCACCCACACCACGCTTCAGCAACCAGGCCGCGACGGTCTCCGGCGGCTCGTCGGGCCGCAGTGCCGCGAGTTCCTCGGGTGAACCCACCAGATAGTCGATCGCGGACAGATTGACGCTCATCGCGTGCGTGAGTGGGCGCTTGGGAGTCGCGTTCACGATCAGCCAGGGCGAGCTCGCCGCATCGACAGCGTTGTTCTGCGCGCTGACCGCTTCCAGGGCCCGCTCGATGACCGCCACCGACTGTTCGAAGGTCAGTACGACCGCGGTGACGTCGGTGATCGCCTGCAGATTCGACGCGACCTCGAGGTCCGCGGAGGCGAGCTGGGTGCGACCGGCCTTGGCCGCGATATTCGTGTAGTCCTCGCCGTCCTGAGGAGTGATCACGACCGTCACCGGGGTGCTGGCGCCCGGCACGACCTTGATCAGACTCGTATCGACGCCCTCCTGGGCGAGGTATTCGAGAATCTCGGCGCCTTCGCTGTCCTGACCGATCGCGGTGAGCAGGCGGGTATCGAGCCCGAGTCGGGACAGCGCGACCGCTCGCGTGAGCCCCTTCCCGCCCGGGCGCCGTCGGAAGTCTCCCCACATATCGATGCCCGGCTCGGGGAAGTGGTCCGTTTCGACGGCCATGTCCATGACCGCGTCACCGATGATCGTCACCGTTTGCCGTTCCGCCGCTTCGGGATCGGATTCCGATGTCAGCAGCGTCGCCAGCGCGGTGAACGCCCTCTCCTCCGGCGCATCGCGGATGGTGCGGACGCTCGGCGCGGCGGGAATGGATGTCGCACCCACCGCCTCGTGCAGCCGGCGCCAGTGCAGGGTGAGGTAGCGGCGGCGGTCCATGAGTTTCTCGCCGTACAACTTGGTGAGATCGATGCCCCGCGGCCGATTGGCCTCACCGAACAACCCCAGGCACAGCTCGGCGTCGACTATCAATCGGTCGGTGCTGTCCAGTTTGCATGCCGCGTGCCGAAGCGCCTCGGTCAGCGCACCCTCGGAGGTGGTTCCGCCCAGATGGGCGTAGCGACGAACCACGCTGAGCCGCAGCAGACTCCGGGTGTCGACCTGAGTCTTCTGGATCCGCCCGGAGCGCAGGCCCGCCCGCGTGCGCAGGCTCTTCAGTACCGCGACGACAGCGAAGACAGCGTTGTCCGGCGCCACGATGGCGGCTCCGGGGCCGTGAGGAATGTTGTCGGTGGCCATCAGACACCAAGAATACCGCCGAACATGTTTAGTGAACAGCCAAAACGTCAATTCGGTTGTCGCAGCGGCAAATGCCGGGTACCAGCGGCAAAAACCACAGAGCCCGGGCAAATGCCATACTGATGGTGGCGAAGTACCGTGCCCACCAGGCAGGTTCGGGAGGTCCGGTGTCCGGAGTGCTTCTACTGATTCGACACATCCGCCGGCACAGACGCGGCGCGACCAGCGAGTGCGATGCGGAGCCGGAGATCGATGTCGCGGTGGGCTAGGACGGAATCCGTCCGCGCCGCGACCGACACCATCCACCCATGTCGCCAATCGCTCTGGCCGACACCATCATTCGCAGGCGACGGCCCACCGGCCGGTCGCCTTTCGAGGGTCGGCCGGTCCGGCATCCAGTGGCCGCGCGAGGGCGACACACTCTGCGCCCCGGGGGGCCACCGTGATCTATCCCAGTGTCAACTCGATCACCAGCAGCATCGCAGTCTTCGAATGGGCGCAGCGACGCCCGGACTGCCCGGAACCGGCATGGGAGCTCAGCTGGCGGTCTCGGCCGTTGCTGACTCGCGAACAAGCGCTGGCGGCAATGGAACTCACCGAAATCCTGTGCACCCCGCTCGTCGGCTCCGACACGGTGTGGCAGCGCGTGCAGAGCATCGCCGCCGAACTCGGCATCGATATCGAAGCAGCCTGCGACATCCTGTGCAGGCGCCGGCAGGAACGGGGGGACTCGTGACCATCTACGCTACCGACGACTGGACGATGACCAGCGACGTCACCGGAGAGAACGCCGTGCGGGTCGCCGACAGGTGGACCCTGGCGTGGCGGTGCAGCTGGCTGCCGGATCGGCTGCTGACCCGCGCCCAGGCGCTGGCCGCCATGGTGCTGGCCGAAATCGTCGCCGTCGATCCGTATCCACGGGACGAAATCGTCCAGGGCCGCCTGATCGCCAGCGCGGGCGAACTGGGGATTCCGGTGGAGCAGGCGATGTTTCTGCTGCGCCGGCGGTCGGCATGAGCACAACCGACGCCGGAAACGGGGTCGTGACGATCTTCGACTGCGGTACCGCCCGTGGGTCGACAACGGGAAGGGAGTTGGCACAGCCGACATTCAGGGCGGGAGCAGGAGACTCGATGACATTGCGACCGACCAGCATTCGATGAGGGAGCAAACAGCCCGGCGCGGGACATCGACCGCGACCGAGCGCACCACAGCGCGAACGGGCAGCGATCCTGCCGCTCGCGTGCACGGCCGAGGGAGGGCCCCATGATCGACATCACCACCACCGCCATGACCAGCACCATCAGCCCCGAGTATGCGATCCGCGAGCGCCGGGGCAGCGAAGCGGCCTGGCGCCTGAGCTGGCTTCCGACCCACCGGCTCACCCACGAACAGGCCCGCGCCGGAATGGAATTGGACGAAATCCTGTCCGACCCGGCCGTCGTCTACGACGAAGCCGCCCACCTGTGGGCCGCCGACCTGGCCACCCGAGTCGGCATCGGCGTCGAACGCGCGGTACTCCTGCTCGCGCAACGCCTGGCCGAACGGATGTACCGCCAGGACACTCCCCGAGAGACCGACGAGGAGGACGAACGACCCGAATCGATCCTCGCAGGATGGGCAGCCACCACCCACCGTGCCTCGACGACAGGCGCCCGCTCCCGCCACCTGTGGACCTGAACGACCTGACCCGCACGACGATTCGCCGCACCCGATCGGTCCTGTGACGCGTGGGGCCGCCGCCCATGCGAGGTCAGTGGCCGGGATCGGTTGTCAGGCGCGGGTTTTGTGTTCGGAGCCGACCGCGTCGGCCAGGGTGGTGTAGCCGTGGGCGCGGAGTTTGGCGGCCAGGCCGCGGTGGATGTGTTTGGCCCACAACGGACCGCCGTAGATGAAGCCGGTGTAGCCCTGGAGGAGGGAAGCGCCGGCGAGGATCCGTTCCCAGGCCTGGTCGGCGGTTTCGATGCCGCCGACGGAGATGAGGGTGAGCTTGTCGCCCACCCGGCTGTAGAGGCGGCGCAGGACTTCGAGGGAGCGGTCGGCGACGGGGGCGCCAGAGAGGCCGCCTGCGCCGATCGGTACCACGTCGGCGGCGGGGGTGCGCAGGCCGTCGCGGCGGATGGTGGTGTTGGTGGCGACGATGCCGGCCAGGCCGAGTTCGACGGCGAGGTCGGCGACCGCGTCGATGTCCTCGTCGGACAGGTCGGGGGCGATCTTGACCAGGACGGGGACCGAGACGGTGTCGAGGACCGCCTGCAGAATCGGGCGCAGCGAGGTCACCGCCTGCAGATCGCGCAGGCCGGGGGTGTTGGGGGAGCTGACGTTGACGACCATGAAGTCGGCCAGCGGGCCCAGCAGTTCGGCGGAGATGGCGTAATCGCCTGCGGCGTCCTCGGGTTCGACGATCTTGGTCTTGCCGATGTTGGCGCCGATGGGGACGCCGCCGGGCAGGCGGTGGGCCAGGTGTTCGGCGGCGGCGGCCGCGCCGAAGTTGTTGAAGCCCATGCGGTTGATGAGCGCCCGGTCCGCGGGCAGGCGGAACAGCCGGGGGGCCGGGTTGCCGGGCTGGGCCTGGGCGGTGACGGTGCCGATCTCGGCGTAGCCGAAACCGAGCGGGCCCCACGCGTCGACGCCGTTGGCGTTCTTGTCGAAGCCGGCGGCCAGACCCAGCGGCGCGGGGAAGTCCACGCCGAACACGCGGGTGCGCAGGATCGGATCGTCGGCCACCAGCAGCCTGCCGGTCAGCGCGCGGCCCGGGGCGAAGCGGGTCGCGAGCCGCATGGCGGCGAAGGCCAGGTGGTGGATGCGTTCCGGCGACAGCAGGAACATCACCTTCAGCAACAGGCTGTACAGGCGCTCGTACATGGGGGGTTACATCACCGCCTCGGGTGTCGGGGATAGCAGGGGAGTCGTCTTGCGGCGGCGCAGTAACACCCGACGGCTGCCGTCTGTGTAGGCGCGCACCCGCGACAACTCCCAGCCACCGTATTCGGCGTGGATGGACAGTCGCATGGAGGCGGTGACCCTGCTGATGCCGGGCGGCAGCCGCAGGGGCACGTATTCCCATTCGTCGCTGGATTCCTCCCAGCCCTCCGGCAATGTGCGCGATTGGTGCGCCGATCGTGAGGCCCGAGCCATCACTGCCCTCTCTTCCGCTGGTCCGCGCCGATCCGTTGCAGACCGTCACCGGTCGCGGATCCCACGAACATGTCACCGGTGCGGCCGTCGATGGTCACCGCGTTGGGCTGGCGCACCGTCGGGTAGCGCCCCACCTCTACCGGTATACCCGTCGACAGGTCGTAGCCGACGACTTCGTTGCTGCCTGTCAGCGTCACCCACACGGTCTCGGACCGCTGATCGTAGGCGAGTGCGTAGGGCGAAGAGCCTACCGGGAAACGCTGGTGCAGGACCAAGGGATCGGCGGTGTAGACCAGCAGTTCCTGCCCGGCGGTGTCGGTGACGATGCGGCGGCCGAAGTGGTCGCCGATCATGTTCGACGCCCCGTCGCCCGCGCGCAGCGACAGCCCGAGCTTGCTGGTGCCGTCGAGTTGGACGATGGCGGTCTGGCGGCGATCGAGCACGACCACCGCGCCGTCGCCGGCCTCGACGACATCGGCGGAGGACAGACCCGAAATGGTATGGCGCACAGTGCCGTCCGCGTCCAGCAGCAGCAACTTGCCGTTGGCCAGGCCCGCCACCAGCGAGCCGTCGGGGCGCAGTGCCACCGCGTGCACGTCACCGTCGATCGCGATCTCGGTGACCTTGGCCGAGGCGGCGTCGACGCGAAGGATCCTGCCGGGCACCGCGACGAGGATCTCGCCGGGCTTGCCGAGGGCCAGCGTGGCGGCCTTGCCGGGCAGCGGGACATCGGTGGTCCGGTGGTTGCCGGGCGTGGCGGTGTCGGTGAGCCGCAGCACGGGTTTGTCGCCGACGGTGGTCGCGGCGGCCAGGATTCCGGTGGCCGGTTCGGAGACCAGCAGCGAGATCGGGGTGCTGGGGGTCACCTCCCCGGCGGGGGCCGCCGTGGCCGCGGGCGCGGCGGCGGGGGTGGCCGGGTCGCGAGTGGCGTTGTCGGCGTTGTTCTCCTGGGAGGAACAGCCCGCCAGCAGGGTCACCACGGTCACACCCGCGAGGGCTGAACCGATCCAGCCGCGACGGCGCATGCAGCGAACTCCTTACTGACCGAACTGACCGACGAAATCATGCGTGCTCTCTTATCTGACCATGATCCGTCACCACACCCGACAAGCGGGGGTCTTCGCGGCGGCGTGCCGCCCGCCTCCCGGGCCGATTTGCATGATGTGACATGGGCTTTCGGTGGCGCTGTCGGCCGGTGCGGTTACCGTGGAAGGCAAAAGCGTGCTGTATCAGGGAGATCTGTTGGTAGCCGACGGCACTTCGGGCTTCACCGTCGAAGACGTGACGGTGGGTCGTTACGCGCACGGGTTCGGGGTCACCGCGGACGGGCGGTCCTTCGCCTTCCGCACCCACCGCGCGACCCTCACCCTCGAGATCTACCGGCTCGGGCTGGCCACCGCCGTACCCGGCCCCGAGGACGTCGAAGCGGTGGCGCTGGCGCCGGTGACCGATATCGATCTCGACGACGAGCGCAGCGTGGTGGCGCTGGTGCGCGATCTGATTCCGCAGGCCACGCCGGTGCCGGCCGCGCAGCTGCGGGAGGCCATCACGGTGCGGGCGCTGCTGGGCCGGCTCAGCGCGGTCATCGACGGCATGTGAGCCGCTCGCGCCGAACCGGGTGTCTGTGACACAGGAATCACCCTCGGGCGCGGCGCGTGACAAACTAACGGCACACAACCGCAGTTCGAGCTGACGAGGATGTTGATGCGACTTCGACGACCGGCCGCCGCCGCGCTCCTGTTGACCGTGCTCGGCGCGTCGATCGCCGCGTGCGGCGGGGGCGACGACGAGTCCAAGGTGGCCCAGGCACGGTCCTCGGCGTACGCGGCACTGAGTTCGTCCTCGGCGGCCGCGGCCGCGCAGAGCAGCGCCAACAAGCCGACGATCCCGTCCGCGCAGGAGCTGGACGCGCAGATCAAGAGCGCGCTGGATCCGAATCTGCCCGACAGTGACCGGACCGCGCTGATCGAGGACGGGGAGGCGTTCAAGGACGCGATCCCGGACATGTACAAGGCGCTGGCCGATCATCCGCGCGCGGTGTACGGGGTCAAGGATCCGGTGTTCGACAATCACGACGGCACCCTGACCGCGACACTGAGCCTGGACAAGGACGGCACCGGCACCGATGTGCGCACCACGGTGGTGCATTTCGTGTACAAGGACGGGCGCTGGAAGATCTCGCGCACCGACCTGTGCGGCATTCTGCGTTCGGCCGACTACAAGACCGCGGCCTGCGGCTGATGCTCGAGGCCGGATCCCTGCGGTGGGGGCGGCTGATCCACCGTTTCCGGTTCGTGGTGTTCGCCGTGTTCGGGCTGGTGGTGCTGGCGTCGGGGTTCTACGGGCGGGACCTGGCCGATCACCTCACCCAGGAGGGCTGGTTCGACGAATCCAGTCAGTCGGTGGCGGCGTCGAAGCTGGCCGATGCCACCTTCGGGCGCGACACCGACGCGGATCTGATCGCGATCTACACCGCCCCGCCCGGGCTGACCGTCGACGACGAGCCGGTGCGTTCGGCGGTGGCGGCGGAGTTGACCCGGCTGCGCACCGAGCATCCCGATCGGATCCTGAAGGTCGACTCGTATTGGGACGGCGCGCTGATGGGGCAGTTCGCCGACGCCTCGCGCACCCACGCCTTCGCCAGCATCGGGCTGCGCGGGGCCGGCGGCACCGACACGGTGAACAACTATCTGGCCATCAAGAGCGAATTCCACGCGGGCGCAACCGGTTCCGGGCCCGGCGGCACGACGGTGCAGCTGGCCGGATTGCAGCCGGTGGTGGAGGGCATCAACACCGGCATGCAGGACGACATCCACCGGGCGGAGCTGATCGCGCTGCCGCTGGTGGCGATCCTGCTGTATTTCGTGTTCGGCGGGGTGGTGGGGGCGCTGCTGCCGGTGCTGATCGGCGGCATGACGATCCTGGGCAGTCAGGGCATCATGCGGCTGCTGACGAATCATCTGCAGGTCAACGTGTTCGCCTCGGCGGTGGTCACGCTCGTGAGCCTGGGGCTGGCGATCGACTACGGGCTGTTCGCGGTGACCCGGTTCCGGGAGGAGCTGGCGGCGGGCCGCAGTGTCGAGGAGGCGACGGCGCGGACGGTGGCGACGGCCGGGCGGACGGTGTTGTTCTCGGCGGCGATCATCGCGGTGAGCCTGGGCGCGTTGTTCATCTACCCCAATGGTGTGCTGCGGTCGGTGCCGCTGGGCGGTATCTCCTCGGTGCTGCTGGCGGCGGTGCTCTCGGTGACGGCGCTGCCGGCGGTGTTGTCGATCGTGGGGCGGCGCATCGATCTGTGGGGATGGCACGGGCTGGCCAGTGTCCGCACCGCCGAGCAGATCGATGCCGGATTCTTCTCGCGGCTCGCGGTTTTCGCGATGCGCAAGCCGTGGCGGGTGATCGTGCCGGTGGTGCTGATGCTGCTGGTGCTGATCCTGCCGTTCCGCAGTATCGAGTTCGGGGGGCTGAGCGAGCGATATCTGGCCTCGGACAATCCGGCGCGGGTGGCGCAGCAGGACTTCGACCGCATGTTCCCGCAGTTCCGGACCGAGCCGTTGAAGCTGGTGATGGTGGGCGCGAATCCGCAGCAGCTCTCGGATATCCGCTACGCCGCCAATCAGATGGTCGGCCCGGAGATGACGGGGCCGTTCGATCCGGCCGCGCCGACCAAGGATCGGGTGACGGTGCTGGCCAGCGGGCTGCGCGACAAACGCGACGCCGACAGCGTGATCGCGGCGCTGCGCTCGATCCCGCAACCGGACGGGGTGCAGGTGATGGTCGCGGGTGTGCCCGCGCTGGAACGGGATTCGATCCAGGGATTGATCAGGGGGCTGCCGCTGCTGGCGGCGATCCTGGTCGTGGCGGCGATCGCGTTGATGTACGCGGCGTTCCGGTCGCTGGTGCTGGCGATCAAGGCGGTGGTGATGAGCGCGCTCAGCCTCGGCGCCACCCTGGGCGTGCTGACCTGGATCTTCGTGCAGGGCCACGGCGCGGGCCTGTTCGATTTCACGCCGGGCCCGCTCATGTTCGCGGTGCTGGTGCTGATCGTGACGGTGCTGTTCGGCCTGTCGACCGACTACGAGGTGTTCCTGCAGTCGCGGATGGCCGAGGCGCGCGCGGCGGGAGCCGATGCGCCCGAGGCGATCCGCTACGGCATCGCCCACACCGGCGGTGTGATCACCTCGGCCGCGGCGATTCTGATCGTGGTGACCGGGGCGTTCGGCTTCTCGGATCTGGTGCTGATGAAATACATTGCCTACGGCATGATCGCGGCACTGGTGTTGGACGCCACCGTGATCCGCATGCTGTTGACTCCTGCGGTATTGAAGTTGGTCTGGCGATGAGCGTGCTCAAAGGCGCGAACCTGTTGGTGATGTTCCTGCTGGAACTGTTGGTGCTGGGTGCGGCCGCGTGGTGGGGGTTCACGGTGTCGGCGCCGCTCGCGGCGCGGATCGTGCTGGGGCTGGCGGCCCCTGCGGTGTTCATCGTGGTGTGGGCGCTGTTCGGTGCGGCCAAGGATCCCCGGTTCCCGCAAACCGGTTGGCGGCGGGTGGTTTTGGAGGTGTGGTTCGGCGCGGCGGCGGTGCTGCTGGGCCTGGCCTGGACTCCGGTCGCGGGTGCGGTGATGTTCGCGGTGTGGCTGGGCAACGGCGCACTGCGGCTACTGTGGGGTCAGCAGCAGCTCTGATCGGCGCTGCCGCCGCGCGGGCCGGGGCGAATGTGCCTGGCCCGCACGGCTTTCGGCGAATCAGCCACGGACGGGCAGCACCAGTTGCGCACCGGTCACCGGGTGGTCGAAGACGTCGACCGGGTGCTGGTAGACGCGGGAGAGCAGTCCCGGGGTGAGGAACTGGCGGGGCGGGCCGTCGGCGGCGATGCGCCCGGCTTCCAGGACGGCGACCCGGTCGGCGTAGGCGGCGGCGACACCGAGGTCGTGCAGCACGACCACGACGGCCGCGCCCGCGGTGGCACGCTCGCGCGCCAGGTGCAGCACCTGCTCCTGGTGGCCGAGATCGAGTGCGGCGGTGGGCTCGTCGAGCAGCAGGGTCGCGGTGTCCTGGGCCAGCACCCGGGCAAGGGCGACGCGGGCGCGTTCACCGCCGGACAGGGCCGGGAAGGGGCGGGCGGCGAAGCGTTCGACGTCGGTGGCGGCCATGGCGGCGGCGATCGCCTCGTCGTCGTGGTCCTGGCGGCCGGTGCGTGCCCACGGGGAGCGGCCCATGGCCACCACTTCGCGTGCGCGGAACGGGAATCCGACGGTGTGCGATTGCGGCAGCACCGCGCGGCGGCGCGCCATGTCCAGGTGGGTCCAGTGGGTCAGAGCGTGCCCGTCGAGTTCGACGCTGCCGCCGGAGAGTTCGAGTTCCCCGGCGAGGGCGGCCAGCAGTGTGGACTTCCCGGCGCCGTTGGGGCCGACCAGCGCCACGATCTGCCCGGCGATCACCGGGAAGTCGACGCCCTCGAGGACCGTGCGGTCGCCGCGCTTGGCACTGACGTTGCGGGCGCGCAAGGTGACCGTGCCCGGTTCGGGTGTCTCCGGCAGTGCGGGGGAACGCCCGAAAATCGTTGCCAGCTCGCGCAGGCCGCTCATGCCCAGCCTCCCGATCGTGCGCGGGTGCGGCGCAGCAGCCAGAAGAAGAACGGCCCGCCGACCAGCGAGGTGATCATGCCCAGCGGCAGGTCCGCGTTGTGGACCAGGGCACGGGCGCCGATGTCGGCGGCGACGAGCACCGCCGCGCCGAGGATCGCCGACAGCGGAATCAGCACCCGGTGTCCGGGCCCGACGAGCATGCGCACCAGGTGCGGCACGATCAATCCGACGAACAGGATGATGCCGGTGAAGGCGACGCCGGCGGTGGCGAGCACCGCGACGACGACGATGATGTTGCGCCGCAACCGTTCCACGTCGACCCCGAGGTGGCGGGCCGCGGATTCACCGAGGGCGAGCAGGTCCAGGCGCGGGGCCATCCAGATCGCGGCCGCGATGCCCAGCAGGGTCAGCGGCCACACCACGTTGACCGCCTGCCAGCTGGCACCGTTGAGACTGCCCATCTGCCAGAACACCAGCTGATCGCGGGCCGCCGGGGATGCCTTGAACAGCAGGAACGAGATGACGCCGCCGGCGAAGGCGTTGATGGCGACGCCGGTGAGAATCAAGGTCACCACCTCGGTGCGCCCGCCCGAGCGCGAGAGCAGATACACCAGCAGGGTGGTACCCAGACCGGCGACGAACGCGCCCGCCGCCACCGACCAGGCTGCGGTGAACGCGCCGCCGACCACGATGACCGCACCCGCCCCGACGGCCGCGCCTGCGGACACGCCGATGACGCCGGGTTCGGCGAGCGGGTTGGCGAACACGCCCTGCAGCAGCGCGCCCGCGGTGGCCAAGGCGGCGCCCACGAGCACCGCGAGCACGACGCGCGGGAACCGTACCTCCCATAACGTCACGTAGCCGGCGGGATGGTGGGGCAGCGGCCCCCAGTCGAGCCCGATGCGGTGGAACACGCTGCCCGCGACCTCGGCGGGGCTGGTCGGCACCTGCCCGATGGCCGCGGAGATCAGGGCCAGCACCACCAGCCCGGCCAGGCCCGCGGCGAAGATCAGCATGGTGCGCGGCCGGCTGCGCCGACCGGCCGGAGCCGGGTCGACACTCGCCGGCAAACGGTGTGCGGCAACCGATTCCATCTCCGATTCGGCGACCTCGACTGCCCCGCGACCGGTGGCCGGGCTGCCGGACTCCGCGGCGGCAGCCGGGTTCGCCCGCTCGGCCATCGCCCGATCGGCCTCGTCGCGCTTGCCCGTGGGCGAGGTCGTCTCGTGTGCCCTGGGCCGGTTCGCCGCGCGGTCGACGGCCGGGTTGGTCCCGTCGCCGTCCGGTGTGGCGGCAGCGCCGGGCGGGCCGGCCGAATCGGGTTGCGGGTTTTGGGGGTCGGTCATGCGTTGCTCGTGCCGTAGACGGCCTTGACGAGCGCGGCCAGGACGCGTCCGGTGTCGGGGCCGAAGGACAGCAGGACGGCGTCGGACATGTCGACGACGCGGCGGTCGCGTCCGGCGGGGGTCTGGGCGACGCCGGGGATCTTCTCGAGGCCGTCGATGCCGCCGACGGAGGCCAGGCCGTCGCTCATGAGCAGGAAGACGTCCGGGGCGGCGGCGATCATGGCTTCGCTGGTGATGGGCAGGAAGTCCTGGGTGATGCCCGAGGCGGTGCCGGCGTCGATGCCGCCGAGGGCGGTGATGAGCGAGTCGGCGCCCGAGCCGGGTCCGGCGATCATGGTGATGGCGGTGCTGCGCAGGTACAGGAACGCGATCTTGGGCTTCGAATCCTGGTGCGGCACCGAGGCGGTGGCCGCGGAGATCTCGTCGCGGGTGCGCTGGGCCAGGGCCTTGCCGGCGTCGGGGACGCCGAGGGCGGCGGCGACGGCCTGAATCTGGGGCACGACGCCGTCCATGGTGCGTTGCGGGTCGAAGTAGACCACGGTGATGCCGAGGGCCTTGAGTTGCTCGCGCAGGGCGGGGGTGACAGCGGTGGTGTCGGTGAGGAATACCGTGGGCCGCAGTGCCGCAACCGATTCCACGCTAAGGGTGCCCGCGCCGCTGGAGACGGTGGGCAGGTCCTCGACGGCGGGGAACGCCGCAGAGTTGGAGCGGCCGACCAGTTTTGACCGGAGGCCGAGCGCGACGACGGTCTGGGCGAGGGTGCCGTAGCGGTCGGCGGCGATGATGCGGCTGGCGTCGGTGACGGTGACGTCGCTGCCGTCGAAGGACTTCACGGTCGCGGGCAGCACCGGGGTGGGTTCGGGTCCGATCGCCACCGGGTTCAGGTCGCCGACGCTGGCGGTCACCGGGCCGCGGGTGCCGCCGGTGCCGGAGGTGCCGCTGCTGCAGGCGGTGACGCCCGCGACCAGGCCGATGCCGAGCAGCATGATCAGCAGCGTACGGGCGGCCGAGCTGGCATTCACGAGACACCTCATGCAGGTAAGGTTAGCCTTGCTCATTCTGTGCGTGCGCTCACGTCTCCCAGTGCCGCGGTGATGGCACGCGGCAGCTCGAGGGTTTCGGCGGCCAGAATCCCGGTGAGCTGCCCGATATCCCGCGCCCCGACCAGCATCGTCGCCACCGCGGGCTGATCGCGGATCCAGGCCAGCGCCACCGCCAGCGGTGAGGTGCCCAGCCCGTCGGCGGCGGTGACCACCGCGTCCACCACCCGCACCGCGCGATCGTCGAGGTGGGCGGTGATCTCGGCGGCGGTGGCCTCGTCGGCGCCGCGCGAGTCGGCGGGCACGCCGTCGCGGTATTTGCCGGTGAGAATGCCCCCGGCCAGTGGCGCGGTGGCGATCAGGCCGATGCCGTGATGCTGTGCGGCGGGCACGAATTCGTGCTCGACCCCGCGCGCGAGCAGCGAGTACTGGGTGGTCGCGGCGGTGATGGGCGCCGCGGCCGCCAGGGTGGCCAGCTGCCAGCCGTCGTAGCCGCGCGCGCCCGCGTAGCGCACCCGCCCCGAGCGCACCGCCCACGACAGGGTGTCGGCGATCTCCTCGAGGGGGGTGTGCGGGTCCCAGGCCGCGACGGTCCACAGGTCGAGGTGGTCGGTGCCGAGCTGGCGCAGGGTGTGGTCGAGCTGGCGCCGCATGGTGCGCCGGGAGGCGTCGACGGTCCAGCGCACAGCGGCGGGCGCTTCGGCGGCGGCATCGCTGAGTATCGGTGTGTATCCGGCACTTCCGGACAGCACGAGGTCCTCGCGCCCGATCTCGGAGAGCAGTTCGCCGAGAATGTGTTGCGCGGCGCCGTCCCCGTAGGCGGGGGAGGTGTCGACCAGGGTGCCGCCCGCTTCGACGAACGCCATCAGCTGGGCGGCCGCGTCCTCGGCGTCGGTTTGCCTGCCCCAGGTGTGGGTGGCCAGCCCGAGCCTCGAGACCCGCAGTCCGCTGCGGCCGACCGTCCGTTGTTCCATCACCGCGCTTGCACTTTCGTCACACGCGTCAGCCTAGGCCCACCTGTCGCATCTGCCGGGCTACGGCCCGCAGCGAGTGCGGCGGGTCGACGTCCGTAGCGGGCAACTCCGCCCATTTCGCGCATGCATGTCCGAATTCGGACACTCGCCCGGTAGGGTCGCTGCGGTGTTGCGGCGCGGATGCGCCAGGGCGGTGGCGGTTCGGGCGCGATGTGGCGCCGAAATCCGCACCGGGAGCCGACGATTCGGGACTGGAGGGTGTGTGGGCGAGTCGATGACGTGGGTGCAGGCGCTGGTGCTGGGCCTGGTGCAGGGGCTGACGGAGTTTCTGCCGATCTCCTCCTCGGCGCATCTGCGGATCACCTCGGCGGTGTTCTTCGGTGACGATGCGGGCGCCTCGTTCACCGCGGTCACCCAGCTGGGCACCGAGGCGGCGGTGCTGGTGTACTTCGCCAAGGACATCTGGCGCATCCTGGTCGCCTGGTGCACCACGATGTGGTCGAAGGTGACCGCGCCGCAACGGGTTTCGATGCCGGTGTCCGAGCGTGCGACCACCCGGCTGCCGGTGCTGACCGAGGACGGGCGCTTCTCCTTCGGCCCCGATCCCGACGTACAGCGCGAGCTGGACTATCGGATCGGCTGGTATGTGATCATCGCCACCGTCCCGATCGGGATGCTGGGTCTGCTGCTGAAGGACCAGATCCGTACCGGCGCACGGAATCTGTGGCTGGTGTCGATCATGCTGATCGTGTTCGCTCTGGTGATCGCGGCCGCGGAGTACTACTCGGGCAAGGCCTACGGTCGCCGGCGCCGCGCGATCGAGCTGCTGACCACCCGCGACGGCCTGGTCATGGGGCTGGCGCAGTGCCTGGCCCTCATTCCGGGCGTGTCGCGTTCGGGCGCGACCTCGTCGGCGGGCCTGTTCTGCGGGCTGACCCGGGAGGCGTCGGTGCGCTTCTCGTTCCTGCTGGCGATCCCGGCGGTGCTGGCCTCGGGCCTGTTCAGTCTCCCCGACGCGTTCGAACCCGCCGGTGAGGGCCTCAATGCGTCGGGTCCGCAGCTGCTGGTGGCGACCATCGTGTCCTTCGCGGTGGGGTATGCGTCGGTGGCGTGGCTGCTCAAGTTCGTGGCGCGGCACTCGCTGGACTGGTTCGTCGGTTACCGCATCCTGCTGGGGTTGACGGTGATGGTGCTGCTGACGACCGGCGTCGTGTCGGCGACGTAGCCAGTAGGCTGTCCCGGTGACGGTGATCCTGTTGCGGCACGGCGTGTCCACGTCGAATACCGCTCGCACCCTGGCCGGCCGCAGTGCGGGCGTCGATCTGACCGATCGTGGACGCGAACAGGCGCAGAGCCTGATGGAGCGGCTGGGATCACTGCCCATCGAACACATCGTGTGCTCGCCGCTGCTGCGCTGCCAGCGCACCGTCGCCCCCCTGGCCGACAAGCTCGGGCTCGAACCCGAACCCGACGAACGCCTGCTCGAGGTCGACTACGGCGACTGGACCGGCAAGGCCCTGGCGGACCTGATGAGCGAGCCGTTGTGGAAGGTGGTGCAGCGCCACGCCTCGGCCGCGACCTTCCCCTCCGGAGAGTCCTTGGCACAGGTGCAGTTTCGGGCCGTGTCCGCTGTCCGCGAACGGGATCGGCAGTTCGCGGCCCGGCATGGTAGCGATGTGTTGTGGATTGCGTGCACGCACGGCGACGTCATCAAATCGGTGCTGGCCGATGCGTTCGGCATTCACCTCGACGGGTTCCAGCGCATCGTGGTGGAGCCGGCGTCGATCAGCGTCATCCGCTACACCCCGACCGCCCCGTACGTGTGGCGGGTCAACGACACCGGGACGGACCTGTCCGCGTTGGCGGCGATTTCACCGCGAACCGGCGGCGAATCGCGCTCGGGGCCGGTTCCCGGCGGAGAAACGGGTACCACCATCAGTACGGATAATGGGGTAGCGGAACGCCCCGATTCATAAGTGTGAGTGAACCGAATGGAGGTGCAATGGGCCGGGCAATCCATATCTTCCGCACCCCCGATCGTTTCGTCGCCGGCACCGTCGGCGAGCCGGGCGACCGCGCGTTCTACCTGCAAGCCGTGCAGGACCCGCGGGTGATCAGCGTGCTGCTGGAGAAGCAGCAGGTGAAGGTGCTGGCCGATCGGATGGGTCTGCTGCTGGACGAGGTGCAACGACGCTTCGGCACCACCGTGCCGCCGCAGGCCTCCGATGTGGCCGACACCGCGCCGTTGATCACCCCGATCGATGCCGAATTCCGGGTCGGCACCATGGGTTTGGGCTGGGACGCCGACGCGGGCGCGGTGGTGGTGGAGCTGCTGGCGATCACCGAGACCGAGGTGGACGAATCGGTGGTGCTCGACGACACAGAGGAGGGTCCCGACGCGGTGCGGGTGTTCCTGACCCCGGTGCAGGCACGCGAGTTCGCGCTGCGCTCGGCGCGCGTGATCGCCGCCGGACGCCCGCCGTGCCCGCTGTGCGGGGAACCGCTCTCGTCCAAGGGGCACATGTGCGTGCGCACCAACGGCTACAAGCGCGGCGACATCTTCGGCGCCAATGAACTCGAGGAATGACGGCGTGAGCGAGGACGGGCTGCGCACCGCCGAGCTGACGGTGATCGGGCAGGTCACCACCGCCTCCAATGTCACGCTCGTCTGCGAGACCGACGGCGCGGGGCTGCGGGTGGTGTACAAGCCGGTGCGCGGGGAGCGGCCGCTGTGGGATTTCCCCGACGGCACGCTGGCCGGGCGGGAGGTGGCCTCGTATCTGGTGTCGGAGGCGATCGGCTGGGGCGTGATCCCTGAAACCGTGTTGCGGGAGGGTCCTTTCGGGCCGGGCATGGTGCAGCGCTGGATCGAGACCGCCGAGGATGCCCCGGGCCCGGATCTGGTGGATCTGTGCCCGGTGGATGCGGTGCCCGAGGGGTATCGGGAGGTGTTGCGGGCGCTGGATCCGGGCGGGCATCCGGTGTCGCTGGTGCACGCCGATGATCCGCGGCTGTTTCGGATGGCGGTGCTGGATGTGCTGCTCAACAATGCCGACCGCAAGGGCGGTCATGCTCTCGTCGGGCTCGACGGGCGGGTCTACGGTGTCGATCACGGCATCTGCCTGCACCGCGAGCCGAAGTTGCGCACGGTGTTGTGGGGCTGGGCCGGTGAGCCGATCGGTGACGAATTGCTCACCGACATCACGGTTTTCGTCAAGGCGCTGCCCGGTGAGCTGGGTGAGCGGCTGGCGGAGTTCCTCACCGACGCCGAGATCGAGGCGCTCGAGGCGCGCGGGCGGGCCCTGCTGGAGGAGCCGGTGATGCCGATGCCGGTGAGTCAGCGCCCGATTCCCTGGCCCGCGTTCTGACCCGGTCGGCGGCGACGTTCGCCTCGTCGTGATTGCAACTCTTGACACCCTCGCGCTCGCGACTAGGGTGCTGGTCGGCCAGGGCGGGTGGGTGTCGCGCGGCACACCGGTGCGGGGGCGGCGGGGATGGTGCGCGATCACAGCGTTAACCTCGATTCATGCAGTCCTGGTCCGATATCGCTGTCCCGACCGTCCCCGGATCCGGACCGGCGTTGCGGTTGTTCGACACCGCCGACAAGCAGGTGCGCCCGGTGACCCCCGGCGCCACCGCGACGATGTACGTGTGCGGCATCACCCCGTATGACGCGACCCATCTCGGGCACGCGGCCACCTATCTGACCTTCGATCTGGTCAACCGGTTGTGGCGCGACGGCGGGCACGAGGTGCACTACGTGCAGAACACCACCGATGTCGACGATCCGCTGTTCGAGCGCGCGCAGCGCGACGGCATCGACTGGCGCGAGCTCGGAACCCGGGAGATCAACCTGTTCCGTGAGGACATGGCCGCGTTGCGGGTGATCCCGCCGCGCGACTACATCGGCGCGATCGAGTCGGTGCAGGAGGTGGTGGAGCTGGTCGACAAGCTGCTCGCCTCCGGTGCGGCGTATGTGGTCGACGATCCGGAGTACGCCGACATCTACTTCCGTTACGACGCGACCGAGCAGTTCGGGTACGAGTCCGGCTACGACCGGGCGACGATGGAGCGACTGTTCGCCGAGCGCGGCGGGGATCCGCAGCGGCCGGGCAAAAGGGATCCGATCGACCCGCTGCTGTGGCGCGCGGAGCGGCCGGGTGAGCCGTCGTGGCCGGCGCCGTTCGGGGCGGGCCGTCCCGGCTGGCACATCGAGTGTGCGGCGATCGCGCTCAATCGCATAGGCACCGAGTTCGATGTGCAGGGCGGCGGCAGCGATCTGATCTATCCGCACCACGAGTATTCGGCCGCGCACGCCGAGGCGCTGGTGAAGGGCCGCCGTTTCGCCCGCCACTACGTGCACGCGGGCCTGATCGGGCTCGACGGCGAGAAGATGTCGAAGTCGCGCGGCAATCTGGTGTTCGTGTCGAAGCTGCGCCGCGCGGGCACCGATCCGGCCGCGATCCGGCTGGGGCTGTTCGCGGGCCACTATCGCGCCGACCGGGAGTGGTCGGATGCGGTACTGGCCGAGGCGCTTTCGCGGCTGGAGCGGTGGCGGGCGGCGGTGGCGCGGCAGTCGGGTCCCGAGGCCGGTGACACGGTGGCGCGGGTGCGGCGGCATCTGGCCGACGATCTGGACACGCCGAAGGCGATCGCGGCGATCGACGCGTGGGCCCAGCAGGCGCTGGCCTACGGCGGACCCGACACCGTGGCGCCGGGTCTGATCAAGGACACCGTCGACGCCCTGCTGGGTGTCGCGCTCTGAGCCGCACGAGGGCGTGAGTCGAACGCGGGAGGACGGAGCCCGGCTCTCGCAGTTTTTTTTTTAGCGGTCGGTGTTTTGCGGCGGTGTGTAACGTCTCGGGGCACAGAGGGGGGGTGGGGAGAAACGGGTCACCCCCCCCGTGCCTGGCCCAAC
>NZ_JBHZCS010000004.1:0-29983 GCF_042755705.1 Nocardia sp. NPDC059154 | reverse complement strand
GGTGCCGTTGGGTCGGATGACGCCCCTTTTCCCTCTTGGTTGTGTTTTAGCGTTTGGGTCCAAATGGGGTGGGGTTTCGCCCGCGCGCCCTTGGTCTCGGTCCCCCGCGTTCGTGTTTCGAGCGGTCGGTGTTCGGCGACGGTGTGCAGCGTCGCGGGGCCGGGCGGGCGGTTGGAGAGAAATGGGTCGACTGCTCGGTGCCGGGCCGAGCATGCTGGCGTGCGGGTGTCGTTGTCTGTGAGGAGGATGTGCCTGTGGTTGCCTCGGAGTCCGGTCGCGGCGAGTGGTCGCTGGCCGCGGCGCGTTTCGCGCGGGAGACCGATCGGCTGGTGGAGTGTGCGGCGTTCTATCGGGAGATCGTCGGTCTGACCGAACTTTTCGCGTTCGAGGATCATGCCGGCTACAGCGGGTTCGTGTTCGGGCTGCCGGACGCGTCGGCGCAGCTGGAGCTGGTGCGCCGCGAGGGCGCGCCGCCACCCGCACCGCCGGGTCCCGAGCATGCGGTGGTGCTGTATCTGCGGTCGGGGTTCGCGCGGTTGCGGGCGCGGCTGGCCGATCATGGTGTGGCCGAGGTGATTCCGGACAATCCGTATTGGGTGGCGGCGGGGGCGTTCGCGGTGCTGGATCCGGAGGGGTGGATGCTGATCGTGGTGCCGGAGGTGGCGGGTGGGGTGCGGATCGAGGAGTTCATCGGTGATCGCGCCGAGATCGCGTGGTCGTTCCGGATGGCCGAGGATTCCGAGCAGGCGCTGGCCGGGTATATCGGCCGGGGGCGGGTGTGGGTGGCGCGCAACGACTCCGGTGCGGTGGTGGGCCATATCCAGGCTGCGCCGGGGGCCGGGGAATCGACCTGGGAGATCGTCAATACCGCTGTGGCGGAACCGGTGCGGGGCACCGGGGTGGGCAGGCGGCTGATCGATCGGGTGGTGGCGGTGGCCACCGACGCCGGGGTGCGCCGGCTGGAGGTGGCCACCGCCACCGCCGATGTGGGGAATCTGCGGTTCTATCAGCGGTGCGGGTTCCGGATGACGCGGGTGGTGCCCGATGTGTTCACCGCCGCGGCCGGGTATGCGGAGGAGATCGTGGTGGACGGGATCCGGTTGCGGGATCAGGTGTGGTTCACCCGCCTGCTGTGAGGGTGCCCGCTCAGGCGGCGACGACCTTGGCGTAGTTGTCGCGCAGTGCGGGCCAGCCGCCCGGGGAGCCGACGGCATCGCGCATGGATTCCCAGCCGGGGCCGTGGTTTTCGAAGCCGGAGTGCACCAGGGTGACGGCGGTGCGGCCGGGGTCGAGGGCGGTGAAGGTGACATCGACGCGGCTGGTGCGGGCCGGGTCGGATTCGGGTTTCCAGCTCAGGTCGATGTCCCAGGAGAAGGCGAAGTGGGTGTCGGGTGACCACTCCAGCACCCGGCCCCACGGGCATTCGGTGCCGTCGGCTTCGCGGCCGTAGAGGCGGCCGCCGACATGGGGTTCGACGACGACTTCGGCCAGCGGGCCGGCGCCGATGTGGTGCTCGCGCGGCCACCAGGTGTCCATGCCGGTGGTGAAGACGCGGTAGGCCTTGTCGATGGGCGCTTCGACGGTGAGTTCGACGGTGACGGTGTCGGTGTGCTGGGTCATGACTGCTCCTGGGTGTGGTCCTGCTGGGCTTGGCGGTTCGCTTCGTCGCGAAAGGCCGACAGCGCGGTCGACCAGAAGTGGGTGAAGTACGCGCGCAGCGCGTCGATGCCGCTGGGGTCGAGCCGGTAGACGCGCCGGGTGCCGACGGCTTCGTCGCGGACCAGGCCGGCCTGTTTGAGCACCTTGAGGTGCTGGGAGACGGCGGGCCGGGACACGGGAAGCTCCTGGGCGAGTTCGCCGACCGCGCACGGGCCTCGGCCGAGGCGTTCGAAGATGGCTCGCCGGGTCGGGTCACCGAGGGCGTCGAGAGCGGCGCTTTGGTAAGTACCCACGAACCGTAAGTCTACGCTTACACACAGGGCAGCGGAAGGGGTGGTGGCGAATCCGGTTGGCGGGGGTGCGAAGTCGCCGTCGCCCTTCCCGCGGCCGGTGGGCGGCCGATACCGTGAGGGCCGGATGGTGTGGACCCTCAGTGAGGAGGTGGGCCGTGAGTGCGGTGCCGGGTTTCGAGCGTTTGCGTGCGGTGGTCGAGCAGGGGCTCGATCGGAGTGCGTCGGTGCGCAAACAGTTGCGGGCGGGTGGGCAGCTGGTCGACAGCGTGCGCCGCGATCCGCGCATCGTGCGGGAGCTGATCGCCGGGTTGACCGGTCACGGCGGTACCGGCGAGGCGGCGGTCCCGGCCGAGCACGCGGTGCCGTCGGGGCTGGCGGACTACCCGCGCACCGCGCACGCCCATCACGATCTCGAGACCGGTCCGGCCGCGACGCTGGCGTATCTGGCACAGCTGCAACGGCTTCCGGAGTGGGTGGTGTTCCATGCGGGCTGGCGCGGAGAGGCGCCGGGGGCAGCCGCGGTGGGCGTGGAGTACACGCAGGTGGCCAAGTTCATGGGGATCCCGGCGGATGTGGCGTGGACGGTGACCGAGGTCGGCGACACCGGGCTGGCGATGCGCGGGCGCGGGCCGGAGGGGCTGGGTCTGGGGTTGTGGATCACGGTGGCGCCCAACGGGTCCGGGTCGAGTGTGTACCTCGACGCGGGTCTGTCGGGGCAGCCGGTCGACGGGCCGCTGGGCGCGACGGTGGCGCGGGCCCTCGGTGACGCGCTGCGCGATTCCCTGGCGACGCTGCCCGCGGCCGTGGCGGCGGCCAAGTCGAGCTCGACGGAGCGGACGGCGCACAAGGCGGTGCGGCACCGGGCATCCGGGACGCTGCTGGCGCCGGGCACGCCGGTGCTGGTGGGCGTCGGGCAGGTGGTGCAGCGCACCCCCGACCCGTCCTACGGTGATCCCGCGCAGCTGGCGTTGCGGGCGTTGCGCGCGGCGGCCGCCGATGCCGGGGCGGGGGAAGCGCTGTTGGCGCAGGCGAATGCGGTGTTCGCGGTGTCGCCGACGTCGTGGCAGTACCGGGATCTGGGTGCGCTGGTGGCGCGCGCGGTGGGCGCGGGCGCCGCGGAGACGGTGCAGTCGAGCCCGTTCGGGGGTGACGGCGGGCAGCTGGTGCTCAACGAGGCGGCCGCGGCGATCGCGGCCGGCGATTACGACCTGGTGCTGGTGACCGGCGCCGAGGCCGGGGCCACGCAGGCGGCGGCGCAGCGCGCGGGGATCGAATTGGATTGGCCGGTGCAGGATCCGGCGGTGGCGCCGACGCGCACGGTGGGAATCGACAAGGCGGCCAACAATGCGGCCGAGTCGGCGGCCGGGCTGCAGGCGCCGATCAATATGTACGCGCTGCTGGAGTCGGCCAATCGGGGGCGGCTGAGCCGTACTCCGGCCGAGCATGCGGCGGCAGTGGCCGAATTGTGGTCGCGGTTCTCGGCGGTGGCGGCGGCCAATCCGAATGCCTGGCAGCCGCAGGAGTTCCCGGCCCCCGAGATCGCGACCGTGACCGAGGCCAATCGCATGATCTCCGCGCCCTACACCAAACTCGAGTGCGCGAACCTGACCGTGGACATGGCTTCGGGCATCATCGTGGCCAGTGCGGCGGCCGCCGAGGCGGCGGGTATCCCGCAGGACAGGTGGGTGTTCCTGCACGCGGGCGCCTCGGGCACCGACGAGTGGTTCGTCAGTGAGCGCAGCGATTTGGCGGCGTCTCCCGCGATCCGCACGCTGGGTGCGGCGGTGCTCGACCATGCCGGCATCACCGCCGATGCGCTGGCCCATGTCGATCTGTATGCGTGTTTCCCGGTGGCGGTGCAGATCGCGGCCCGTGAGCTGGGGCTGCCGGTGGAGGATCCGAAGCGGCCGCTGTCGGTGACCGGGGGCCTGACCTTCGGTGGGGGGCCGGGCAACAACTACGGCGGTCACGCGGTGGCGACACTGGTGCAGCGGTTGCGCGCCGAGCCGGAATCCTTCGGTCTGGCAACGTCTCTGGGCTGGTATCTGACCAAGCACGCTCTCGGCGTGTACTCGGCGACCCCGCCGCGGCAGAGCTACCGGCATCTGACCCCGGTCATCGAGCATCCCCCGGCCCGCCCGGCCCGCACCGGCTACACCGGCGAGGCCGTGGTGGAGGCCTACACGCTGCCCTACGGCCGCGACGGCCGGCCGGAGGCCGCGATCGTGAGCGTGCTGACCCCGCAGGGTGAGCGGGTCCTGGTGCGCTCCACCGATTCCGCCCTGCTGACCGCCCTCACCGAGGACGACTGGCTGGGCCTGCCGGTGACCGTGGACGGGGACGTGATCACCCCGAGGCCCGCGCAGGTCACCGAATCCGAGTCCAGCACAGGGGAATCCGATACCGGCCCGGTGACCTCCGAGTCCGGCGCGGTGGAATCCGAGGCCATCGCCGCCGATACCGGTGTATCCACCGACACGGCTCCGGATACGACGGTGGCGGCGACGCCTGGTCATGGGTTGAGCACGGCGGGTCTACCCCGGGTCGCGCTGCCGCCTCCGCCGCCCGCGCCGGTGCTCATCGAGCGCCGCGGCCACGTCATGATCATCACCATCAACCGGCCCCAGGTGCGCAATGCGATCAACCTGGCCACCGCGCTGGGATTGGAACGCGCGATCGACGCCTACGAGGGCGACTCGAATGCGCGCATCGCGATTCTCACCGGCGCGGGCGGATATTTCAGTGCCGGTATGGATCTCAAGGCGGCCGCTCGTGGCGAGGTGCCGGTCACCGAGAAGCGCGGCATCCTCGGCATCGTCTCCCAGCCCCCGCGCAAACCTCTCATCGCGGCCGTGGAGGGTCCCGCGCTGGCCGGCGGCTGCGAACTGGCGCTGGCCGCCGATCTCATTGTCGCGGCGAGCGATTCGACGTTCGGCATCCCGGAGGTCAAACGCGGCCTGGTCGCCGTCGGTGGTGGCGTGCTGCGCCTGTCCCAGCGCCTACCCCGGGCGATCGCCATGGAGCTGGCGCTGACCGGTGACCCGATCACCGCGGCCCGGGCCGCCGAGCTCGGTTTGATCAACGAGGTCGCCGCGCCGGGCAAGGCGCTCGAGGCGGCCCTGGCGCTGGCCGAGCGGATCGCGGTGAACGCTCCGCTGAGTATCGATGCGAGCAAGCAGATCATCGAGCAGGCCCCGGACTGGTCGGTGGCCGAGGCGTTCGGCAAGCAGGGTCAGGTCGCCGCGGCCGCTCTGTCGTCGCAGGACGCCGGGGAGGGTATGCGCGCGTTCGTGGAGAAGCGTCCCCCGGTCTGGCAGGGCCGCTGACCGCGGTGGCGGGTTCGGCTGGTGGCCGCCCGCGCACCCGCCACCGGGTCGAGCCTTCGTGCCGTGGGGCCGAATATGTTCAGGTGTCAAGGAATTCGACGATCGACTCTAGTGAGAGGGTGTGTGCATGCCGTTCGATCATCCTGTTGCGCGCACGCTGACATTGCGCCGTGACGGCCTGGAACTGTCCGCTCGTCATTTCGGCCCGGACGACGCGCCGCTGGCGATCCTGCTGCACGGGTTTCCGGATACGCCGCACACGTGGGACGGGTTGATCCCGCTGCTGGTCGAGGCCGGGTATCAGGTGCTGGCGCCGTGGTTGCGCGGCTATACGCCGGGGTCGGCGTCGCGGGCGGCGCGCTATGACCTGATGGCGGTGAGTGCGGATGTGGCGGCCTGGCATGCGGAGCTGGGTGAGCCGCGCGCGCACCTGGTGGGGCACGACTGGGGTGCGTTCGTGGCGATGATCCTGGCCAAGCAGGATCCGCGGCGGTGGGAGTCGTTGACGCTGCTGGCGATTCCGCCGTTCGGGGGCGGGGTGGCGCCGGGCATGTGGCGGTATCTGCCGCGGCAGCTGGTGTTGTCGTCGTACATCCCGGTCATGCAGTCGGGCCTGTCGCCGCGGTTGCTGACCCGCCGGGGTGCAGGGTTCGTGCGGGCGCTGTGGCGGCGGTGGTCGCCGGGGTGGGCGTTCACCGACGACGAGTTCGCGCCGGTGGCAGCCGTTTTCACCGATCCGGTGATGGCGTGGGCGGCGACGCGGTATTACCGGTCGCTGTTCACGGTGCAGCGCAGGGCGACTCGCGAGTTCAGCGACATCCTGATGGCCGAGGCCGCTCCGCTGCCGACGCTCGCGCTGGCCGGGCTGCGCGATGGCTGCATGTCGCCGGATCTGCAGCGGGTACTGGCAGAGCACGCACAGGTCCAGCATGCGCAATTACCCGGCTGTGGGCATTTCCTGCAGGCCGAACGCCCGGATGCGGTCGCGGAGTTGCTGTTGCCGCATCTACGGGCAGCCGGCGCGCACACCGGATAGGTCAGTGGCCGCCGTGGGGCCGGATCCTGCGTCCCCGTGGGCACGTCGCCCATCGGAACGGAGCGCTCGTCGTGCGACAACCGGATGCGGCCGGCGGTGGTGGTGGCCGGTCGCATCCGGCGAGCCGGGTCAGGCGTTGTTCAGGGCGGCGACGGCGTCGGCGAACATGGTGGCCTTGATGGCGCCGAGGGTGGCCGGGTCCTTGGCCCCGAGCGGGGCGAGCATCCCGAGCGCGGTGTCGGTGAGGGTGTCGAGGTCGGTCGTGGCGTCGACGAGGTCGCAGGCGAGGGCGTCGGGGCCGCCGAAGCGGCGTCCGGTGGTCATGGACGCGACCGCGGTCTTGGGGGTGAGTTTGGCTTGGATGAGCGCGGCCATGCCGCGGCTGAAGGGGATGCGGATGTCGGCTTCGGGGAAGCAGAAGTAGCCGCGGTCGGCGCGCATGACCCGGAAGTCGTGGGCGAGGGCGAGCATGGCGCCGGCGCCGAAGGCGTGGCCGGGCAGGGCGGCGGCGGTGGGCCGCTCGAAGGTGAGCACGCGGGCCAGCAGCGACTGCACCTGCGCCACATACCATTCGGCGCGTTCACCGTTGGCCGAGAGCCAGTCCAGGTCCAGGCCGTTGGAGTAGAACTTACCGGAGGCGGTGGTGACCAGGGCGTGCGCGCCGTCGGCGACGGCGGTGTCGAGGTGCGCACCGATCTGGTCGAGGAATTCGGGTGAGAAGCGGTTCTCGTCGCCGCCGAGGTCCAGGACGGCGATCTTGTCGTGGTAGGTGAGTGTGGGCATGGGGTGTCCTTCCTCAGGAGGTTTTCGGTCGCGCGGGTGCGGGCCCGAGGTCGAGGACCGCGCGGACAGCGGCCCGGAGTTGCCCGCGGGCAAGGGGATTGGCGAGGCGGTCGCGGTCGAGCAGGATCGCTGTCGGCAGGTCGACCAGGCACAGGGTGAGGGTGTCGACGGCGGCGGCGTCAGCGCGGTCCCAGAGTCGGCGGGCGAGGGTTTTCATCAGCTCGACGAGGGTGGCCTGGGTGGCGGCGAGTTCGGCGCGGACGGGTTCGGGCAGATCGTCGCCGAGCAGGTCGTCGCGACGGACGGTGAAGAACAGCCGGGTCGACATCGGGTGGCGGGCGGCGAATTCCGCGGGCGCCTCGGCGGCGGCGATGACCGCTGCCACGCCGTCGCCGGCCTCGGCGACCATGGCGGCCTGGAGTGCGAGAAACCGGTGGGCGGCCCGGATCCAGGTGCGCCCCACCAGTTCCGCCCGTGACCCGAAGGTGTGGTACAGCGCTCCGTTGGAGACGCCGGTGGCGGCGGCGACCGCGCGGATGGTGACCGCGGCGGGCCCGGATCGCACGGCCAGGGCCTCGGCGGCGTCGAGCACGAGGTCGGGGTCGTGGGTGCGGGGGCGGGGCATGGCACCGACCATAACAGAGCAAGTGCTCTGTTACGAAGGGGTCAGTTCACCCGGTCACGAATCGAGCCCGTCGCGAACACGATCCGGCCGTCTCCGCGACGGGGTGCGGAGACGGCCGGATCGGATGCCCGATGTGGGTCAGGGTGTGGTGGGTTCGTGGACGCCGTCGGTGAGGGCGGGTGTGTACATGCGGTCGATGTCGGCGGCGTATTTGCGGGCGATGGGTGTGCGGCGCAGTTTCATGGTGAGGGTGATCTCGTCGCCGCCGGGTTCCCAGAAGGCGGGCAGGATGGTGAAGCGTTTGATCTGTTCGACGCGTGAGAGTTTGGCGTTGCCGGCGGCGACGCCGCGCGCGATCTCGGCGATGACGCCGGGGTCGGTGGCGAGGACGGCCGGGGAGGCGTCGGGTAGCCGGTGCTGGGCGGCGTAGGGCGCGGCGGATTCGGCGTCGAGGACGATGAGGGCGGTGTTGTAGGCGCGGTTGTCGCCGATGGTGGCCAGGGCGCCGATGAGCGGGGTGGCGGCCTTGACGGTGTTCTCGATGTTGGCCGGGGACATGTTCTTTCCGGCGGAGTTGATGATGAGTTCCTTCTTGCGGTCGACCACGCGCAGGTAGCCGTCGGCGTCGCAGGTGATGATGTCGCCGGTGGCCAGCCAGCCGTCCGGGTCGAGGGCGTCGGCGGTCTTCTGGGGTTCGTGCCGGTATTCGCGCATGACCAGGGGCCCGCGGACCAGGAACTCGCCGTCGTCGGCGATCTTGGATTCCAGTCCGGGCAGCAGCCGCCCGACCGTGCCCAGGCGGGCTTCGGCGGGCGGGGAGACGCTGACGATGCAGGTCAGTTCGGACATGCCCCACACCTCGGAGATGGGGATGCCCAGGCCGAAGAAGAATCCGAGGGTTTCCGGCGGGATGGGCGCGGCCCCCGACAGTGCCCATTTCAGTTGGTCCAGGCCGAGTTTGGCGCGCAGCGGCCGCAGCACCGCGGCGTCGGCCTTGTCCCATTCGGCGGCCAGGTCGGTGTCGATCGGCTGCCCGGCCAGCTGGGCGGCGGCCTTGCGGGCGGCGACCTCGAGCCCCCAGACGAGGGCGGCGCGGCGGGTGGGGTCGGTTTCGGCGGTGACCGAATATTCCACGGCCGCTTTGAGTTTCTCCCACACGCGCGGGACCGCGCCCCAGATGGTGGGGTGCACGTCGGCCAGGGCGGCGGGCAGCTGGGTGCGGTCGGGGACGACGGTGATCTGGGTGCCGAAGTATTCGTGCAGGTACAGGTTGGTGACCCGGTCGGCCATGTGCGCGGTCGGCAGGAACGAGGTGATGCGGTCGCCGAACTCGACGGGCATGACCGAGGCGTAGGCACGGCATTCGAAGGCGAGGTTGGCGTGGGAGATCTCCACGCCCTTGGGGTTGCCGGTGGTGCCGGAGGTGTAGCAGAGGGTGACGATGTCGTCGGGCCGGATCGCCTGCCAGGTGGCGTCGAAGTCGAAATCGGTGCGCCCCAACTGTTTGAGCTGCGCGACGGTCAGCGTGCCGGGGGCGGGCTCATCGACGCACACGATGGTCTGCATGGGCACCCCGCAGGCGCGGATGCGGTCGACGTACTGGGCCTCGCACAGCACGACCCGGTTGCCGGCGTTGCTGAACACGTAGTGCAGCTGTTCGGCCGAGAGCGTGTTGTACACCGAGAACGAGGTGGCGCCGGTGTGCTGGGCGCCGACCTCGAGGGGGTAGAACTCGACGCGGTTGGCCATCATGAACGCCACCGTGTCCCCGCGCCCCACCCCCAGCGCGGCCAGCCCGGCGGCGACCTCGCGCACCTGGGTGGCGTAGTCGGCCCAGGTCAGGGCGTGGGTGCCGCCGATATCGCGGACCGCGACCGCGCCGGGGTCGATCGCGGCGGTCGCCTGGAATGCGGCGGGGGACGTATTCGGTTCGCTCATCACAATTCTCGTTCCACTCACCATCGAAGCCTTCTCAGACGGTAAGGGGCGGAGTGGGTGTCGCGGGCCCGAATGCGGCAGGTCAGGAGTCCCGGGCGGGCCGCAGGGCGGCCACGATCTCGCCGACCTGCGCGACCACGCCCGCCAATCCGGTGGTGTCGCCGCCGATCTGCACCGATTTCAGCTCGGCGGGAGCGGGCAGGCCCGCGACGATGGAGGGCAGGGTCTCGATCAGCTGCGCGTGCACGGTGGTGTCGGTGCGGGCGTTGGCGTTGTCGATGCCGGCGCGTTCGCGGTCGAGGTCGAGCAGCGCCGCCTCGTGCGCGGCGCGTGTCCTGGCCTGTGCCAGTGCCAGTTCCGCCTCGAGTTGCAGGCGGGACAGCTCCTGCTGCAGGCGAACGTTCTCGAGTTGTTCGGCGTGCTTGTCGCGTTCCAGGCGCAGCGCGTGCAGGGCGGTCTGCTGGGCCAGGTCGGCGACCTCGCGGTCGACGTCGTGCTCGCGGGCGGTGCGGCGCAGCCGTTCGGCAGATTCGCGGTCGAAGCGGGCGGCGTCGTTGCGGGCGCGCAGTTCGGCCAGTTCGCGCTCGTTCTCGATGCGGCGTTCCTCCCCGGCGCGGCCGGCGGCGGCCTCGCGGGTCGAAACCGCTTCCTGGGCATCGAGTTCGGCCAGGCGCGCGACCCGGTTCTGTTCGCTGCGGTAGGGCTTCTGCAGGTTCTCCCACAGCGTGTTGGAGGAGACGACCGCCTCCTTGATCTGCACGGTCACGATGGACAGGCCGAGCCCGTGGCCGCCGCGCGCCCCGGCCTCGCCCGCGCCTTCGGCGACGGTGCGCAGCCGGGCGGTGAGTTCCTCGATGATGGGCTGCTTGTCGGAGAGCACATCGCGCACCGCCATGGTGGACACCTTGTCCTTGATCGCGGCCTCGGCCTGCTCGCGCAGCTGCACATTGACCAGCCGCATCGGGTCCTGCGGGTCGGAGAAGTCGAGTTTGCGGTAGGCGGTGGCGAAATCGTCGATGATCCACTGTACGTAGCCCTGCACGAGGACGCCCTGGAGTTCGCGGCAGATGCAGTAGGCGTTGATGAGGATCGTCTGGATCGCGCCCGGCACCACCAGATACGAGTCGGTGGCCGGGTTGAACCGGAACGAGACACCCAGCCCGATGTGCAGCGGCTCGGCCGCGCCACGGCGGGTGTGCACGACGAACGCGTTGGGCGGCACGAGAACCGTTTGCCAGCGCCAGAATCCGGTGACCCGCACCTCCACCGGGCCCTGCGGGGTGTGCTCGCGGGTGGCGCCGACCCGTCCCGCGCGTTTGGCCAGCGCACCGGATGGGCTCGGCGCGCTCGGCGCCGGCGGGGTGGCGCTGTGCTTCCGCCGCATGAACGCTGGTTGCAGATCCTCCTCCAACTCGGCCTGCTGTGCCACGACCTGATCCAGATAGCTGTTGCTCTTCGCCGCCATGGCGGGCACGCTACCGCCGAAAGACCTTTCCGCCCACCGAAATTCGCTCCGGCGGACGGCATCCGGGAGGGATTGGCGGGTCGGCGGTGCGGGGGCGGGAGAGTTCCGGTGCTGCGGCGATGGGGAGGGCCATGGTCGGGCCATGGCTGCTGATCCGAAAACTGTTGTGCGTAAGTTCCATTCGACGACCGACGCCATTTCGGCGGGCGGTGTGCCCGCCCCGGCGCTCGACGAGGTGGCGGCGGACAGTCTCGCCGAGATGTGTGGCCGCACCGGGTCATTCGGTGTCGGGGCGGGTGCCCAGGATGCCGTAGAGCAGCAGGTCCTCGAGGGAGGTGGCGAATCCGTCCAGGTCGTCGATGTCGCGGATGCACATGGCGAACAGGGCGGCTCCGGCGATGGTGTCGAGCACGGTGTTCGGGTCCAGGCCCGGGCGTTCGGCGTCCCCGGGCAGGTAGTCGGCGAGTTCGTCGCGGGTGGGGGTGTCCAGGCGGGCGGACAGTTTCTCGTACAGGCCCGAGTCCTGGCGCATCTCGGCCATGAGTCCCGGCATGGCGGCGCGGGTTTCGGCGGATCCGAACAGCTGGATGGTGCCGCGGATGACCTTGCGGATCTCGGCGAGCAGATCGGGGGCGACGACCGCGGAGCCGACGTCGGGGAACACGGCCTGGGCAATGAGGTGGGCCTTGGAGGGCCAGCGCCGGTAGATGGCGGGGCGGCTGACACCGGCGCGGGCGGCGATGGCGTCGATGGAGGTGGCGCCGTAGCCCTGTTCGACGACGAGGGCGCGGGTGGCGTCGAGGACCGCGGCGTCCACCGCGGGGTCGCGGTGCGGGCCCAGTCGATGGCGGGTGGTCACGGAAATCCGTCCTTGTCGCTGCGGGCAGGAGTCGATACAGTCTGTCACATCAAAGTCGTTACATTCTGTAACCGCTGAGGACTCGAGGAGGAGTCGTGTCAGCTGCCCCGCAGGTCACCCCCGCCGACACCTACCAGCCGGTGCCGCTGCTGGCCGGCAAGGTCATCGTGGTCTCCGGTGTCGGACCGGGCCTGGGCCATTCGCTCACCATCGAAGCCGCCCGCATGGGCGCGGATCTGGTGCTGGCCGGACGCACCGAGAAACGCCTGCACGAATACGCCGACGAGGTCCGCGCCCTGGGCCGCGCCGCGGTGGTCGCCAAGACCGACATCACCGACGAATCCCAGCGCGCCGCGCTCGTCGAGACCACGCTGGCCGAAATGGGCCGGGTCGACTGCCTGATCAACAACGCCTTCGCCATCCCGCCCATGTACCCGATCACCCAGATCGAGGTGGAGGCGCTGCGCCACGCCAACGAGACGAATGTGTTCGCGCCGCTGCGACTGTCGGCGTTGTTCGCCGACGCGCTGGAACGCTCGCGCGGGTCGATCATCATGCTCAACTCGTGCGTGTCCTACAGCTCGCAACCGGAGTACTCGGGCTACAAACTGTCCAAGGGCGCACTGGCGCACCTGGCTTCGTCGCTGGCCACCGAGCTCGGGCCGCGCGGCATCCGCGTCAATTCCGTCGCACCGTCGTATGTGTACGAGGACATCAACAAGGCCTACTTCGATTGGCTGGCCAGCCAGGCCGGGGTCACCCACGACGACATCTACCGGCAGAAGGCCGCACCCACCGATCTGGGCCGCCTCGCCGGACCCGAGGAGGTCGCGCGCGCGGCCCTGTTCCTGGCCAGTGATCTCGCCACCGCCGTCACCGGCCAGATGCTCACCGTCGACTGCGGCGAGTTCCACCGATGAGTACAGGAGCAACCGTGAGCAAGCGCATCGTGCTGTGGGGAACCGGCGTGGTCGGGTCCATGGTGCTGGCCGAGATCCTGCGCCACCCGCGCTTCGAGCTGGTCGGGGTCGGCGTCAGCAATCCCGACAAGGTCGGCAAGGACGCGGGGGACCTGTGCGGGGCCGCGAAAACCGGTGTGCTCGCGACCGATTCGGTCGAGGAGCTGATCGCGCTGCGCCCGGACGCGGTCGTGCACTACGGGCCGACGGCCGCGTTCGCCGAGGAGAACATGCGCGTCATCGGGTCGTTCCTGCGTGCGGGCATCGACGTGTGCTCGACCGCGATGACCCCGTGGGTGTGGCCGCACATGGACAAGCTGCCCGCGTTCTGGCGTGACCCGATCACCGAGGCGTGCGCGGCCGGCGGGGCGTCGTGCTTCACCACCGGCATCGACCCGGGCTTCGCCAACGACCTGTTCCCCATGACCCTGATGGGGCTGTGCGGTGAGGTCGAATCCGTGCGCGCCTCCGAACTGCTCGACTACACCGACTACGAGGGAGACTACGAATTCGAGATGGGCATCGGCCACCCGCCCGAGTTCACGGCCCTGCTCGAACACCCCGACATGCTCGTGATGGCCTGGGGTGCAACGGTTCCCATGATCGCCACCGCGGCCGGGATCGAACTCGAGGCCATCACCACCACCTGGGACAAGTGGGTGACGCCCGAGGACCGGCCCTCGGCCAAGGGCATCATCAAGGCCGGCACGGTCGCCGCGATCCGCTTCACCATCAACGGCGTGTATCGCGGCCGCGAGGTCATCACCCTCGAACACGTCAACCGCATCGGCCTCGACGCCGCCCCCGACTGGCCCGCGGGCACCAAGGACGACGTCTACCGGGTCGACATTCTCGGCAGCCCGTCGATCTCGCAGGAGACCTCGTTCCGTTTCACCGACGGTTCCGGCCGCACCCCCGCCGTCGCCGGGTGCCTGGCCACCGGCATGCGTGCCCTCAACGCCGTGCCCGCGGTCAACGCCCTGCCGCCGGGCTGGGTCACCCCGCTGGATCTGCCGCTGATCCCGGGCGCCGGCACCATCCGCTGACCGGCTGGAGTGTGTGAGCCCCTCCGGCCCGGAGGGGCTCGCTCATGTCCGGGTCGCCTGCGGGTGGGCCGGGGCATGGTCTCCGGTTCGGTAGGTTGCTGGTGACAGGGTGTGTGACCGAGGACGGTGGAATGGGGACGGCGGGAACCAAGGGTGTGCCGCGCGCCGAGCGGGAGAACCAGATCCTGGAGATCGCCGCCGAACGTATCGCCGCGGTCGGGTATGCCGGGTTGAATCCCGGTGAGGTCGCCGCGCGGGCCGGGGTGTCGAAACCGTTGGTGTACACCTACTTCGGCACGAAGGACCAGTTGTACGCGGTGTGCGTGGAGCGGGCCGCCGCGGCGATCGGTGACGCGATCGACCCCGTCATCGCCGGTCCGGCCGAGCTGGAGATGGCGGCGAACACCCTCGCGGCGATCTTCGGGGTCCTCGAGCATCGCCCGTACTACTGGAATGTGCTCTTCGATCGCAGTCATCCCGCCGACGGTCCGGCCGCGGACGCCGCCCGGGCGGCGCGCCGGCGGATCGCCGCGCAGGCCGCGCACGGGGCGAGCGCGGTGATGCGGGCGCGCGGGGTCGGCGATCCGCAGGATCTGTCGGTGGTCACCGATATCTGGATGGGTTCGGTCACCGCGCTGGTGTCGTGGTGGATCCGCCATCCCGAACAATCCGCCGCAGCGATGATCGCGCGCAGCCGCCGCCTGATCACGGCACTGTCGTGACCGCCGCATCCGGGAAGGACTGAGATGGCACGCACCGCGGGCAGCAGGAATGTGCCGCGCGCCCAACGCGAGGAGCAGATCCTCGACGCCGCCGCCGCGCAGATCGCGCGGGTCGGCTACGCGGGTCTGTCGATGGCGGCCGTCGCCAAGCAGGCGGGGGTGTCGAAGACGTTGGTGCACACCTGTTTCGACACCAGGGACGGCCTCTATGCCGCGTGTGTGGACCGGGCCGCCCGGGCCGTCACCGAGGCGGTCGAGCCGGTGCTGTCGGGGACCGCGGATCTGACCATGGCCGAGCAGACCCTGCGGGCGATCTTCGGCGCGCTCGAGTACCGCCCGCACGACTGGAACGTGCTGCTGGATCGCAGCCATCCCGCCGACGGCCCGGCCGCCGAGGCCGCGAACGCGGCGCGTGCACGGATCGAGGAGCAGGCCGCGCGCGGGATGTCGGCGTTCATGGCCGCGCGTGCGATCACCGATCCGGTGGATCTGGCGGCGTTCACCGAGGTGTGGATCGGTGCGGTGACCGCGTTGATCCACTGGTGGCAGCGGCATCCGCAGGTGCCGGGGCCGGAGATGGCGGCCCGGACCCGCCGGCTCATCGCCGCGTTCGCCTGACCCGAAACCGGTGTCCGCGCAGCGGTGTCCGCGATGTTGCCTCTTGCCGCCACCATTATTGACCATGTAGTAATTTACCCATCAGTCATTAATGTGTCGAGTGGAGGATACGACCATGGCAACCAGATCGTGGTGGGGATGGGGCACCGTCGAGGACGCCGTCACCGGCGCCGAACGCACCGCACTCACCCAGCGGATCGTGGCCCTGCTGCCCGACGCCGACCTCACCATCCACCAGCCACCCGAGCTGACCGCACTCCCGATCCCGCAACCTCGCACCCGCGCCCCGCAGGCCCTGGCCGGGATCGCCTCCTACGACACCGCCGACCGCGTGCTGCACGGCCACGGCCAGGCCTTCCGCGACATCGTGCGCAACCTGCTCGGCCGCATCGGCGATGTCCCCGACCTGGTCGTGCGGCCGCGCACCGAGCAGGACGTGGTCGACGTCCTCGACTGGTGCGCCGGCGCGGGACTCGCGGTCGTCCCGTTCGGCGGCGGCACCTCGGTCGTGGGCGGCGTCGAACCCCGCGACTGCCACGACTATCCCGGCAGCGTCGCCCTCGATCTCACCGCGCTCGACCAGGTCCTCGAGATCGACCGCACCAGCCGCGCGGCCCGCATCCAGGCCGGAATCCTCGGGCCCGCACTGGAATCCGCGCTGCGACCCCACGACCTGACCCTGCGGCACTTCCCGCAATCGTTCGAGTTCTCCACCCTCGGCGGCTGGCTCGCCACCCGCGCCGGCGGACACTACGCCACCCTCTACACCCACATCGACGACCTGCTCGAATCGATGCGCGTCGTCACCCCCGTCGGGGTCGGCGAATCACGGCGGCTGCCCGCCTCCGGTGCCGGGCCCGCCCCCGACCGGCTGTTCCTCGGCTCGGAGGGCACCCTCGGTGTCATCACCGAAGCGTGGATGCGGCTGCAGGATCGGCCCCGCTGGCGCGCGAAGGCCTCGGTCCTGTTCGACGACTACCGGGCCGCCGTCGACGCCACCCGCACCCTGGCCCAATCCGGGCTGAACCCGGCCAACTGCCGGCTGCTCGACCCCGCCGAAGCGTTCCTCAACGCCGGAGTCCTCGCCGCCGGGGGAGTCCTGGTCCTCGGATTCGAATCCGCCGACCACCCGGTCGACGAATCCCTGCGCCGCGCCGTCGAGATCTGCGCCGGGTTCGGCGGCCGCACCCGCGACGAGGCACCCGCCACCGCATCCGAGGCCGACCCCTCCGACACCTGGCGCTCGTCGTTTCTGCGCATGCCCTATCAGCGCGACGCCCTCGCCGCCCAGTCGATGATCACCGAAACCTTCGAAACCGCCTGCACCTGGGACCGATTCGACCAGCTGCGCGCCGCCATCGAGACCGCGGCCGCCGACGCGTTCCGATCCACCGGTGTCACCGGCGTGCTGACCTGCCGGTTCACCCACGTCTATCCCGACGGGCCCGCACCCTACTTCGGCGTTTACGCCGCCGGCCGGTGGGGGAGCACCGCCGAACAGTGGGACGAGATCAAAACCGCTGTCTCCGAAGCCATTTCCGCCAACGGCGGCACCATCACCCACCATCACGCCGTCGGCCGCGACCACCGGCCCTGGTACGACCGGGAACGACCCGGCCCGTTCGCCACCGCCCTGCGCGCCACCAAACACGCCCTCGACCCCGCGTGGATCCTCAACCCGGGCGTCCTCATCGACCGCGAGGGGCAGTCATGAACAACCACCTGCCCGACCGGTTCGGCCCCCTGCGTCGGCTCAGGCCTTCAGCGCGGCCGGGGCGGGCCGGCGGACCGGTCAGCGCAGGGAGTAGACGTAGCGGCTGGTCGGGATGACGTCGAGGTCGCGGTCGGCGCCGAATCGGGCGATGCTGTCGAGCATGCGGGTGCAGCGCCGCTCGAGTTCGGCGTCGTCACCGCCACTTCCCCAGTAGGCGTGCGGATCCGACATCGCCGCCATCGGGAACAGTTCCTCGACGACGGCGTCGACCCGCCCGCCGGGGGTGATCGAGCCCAGCACGGGATTCTGGATGTAGCCCAGACTGGCCTGGTTGTCCAGCGCGACCTGGGTGTGGTCGCCGATCCAGTTCTCCAGCCACTGCGCCCGGGTCATTCCCGCCGGAATCCTCATCACCGCGATGCGCGCCAATGCGTCAGCGCGGACACCGCTGTCGGTGCACGGCGGGCGCAACGGGGTGAGCTCGTCGACGACGAACCCGTCGAGCCGATCGGCCAGCGGCCGCAGCAGCGCGGTGATCTGATCGGGATCCTCGACCCCGCGCAGCGTCACCACGGCGTCGACGGGCGTGTCATAGGTACACATCCACAGCTCGGCCGCGGCGACGTACTCGTCACGGATATTCACCTGCAGCTCGCTGACACCGCAGCAGGACAGCGCCCGCCGCAGTTCGCCATCATGCAGGCTTGTCTTCAATTCGGCCCCCCACAGCAAATACGTCAGTTTCATAGCCCTGCTACCCGGAATGTGATGCTGATCATCGAACCAACCGGACAGTAACCCAGCCTTCGGGACGGCAACCGGCCCGTGTCCCACTGAGCGGAACTGTTAGCAGCCCGAACCAACTCGCTCTGGTGGCAACAGTTTCCACACCATCCAGCATCGGCCATCGCCAATTTCGGTCGAATCAGAAGTTTTCACCAAAAGCCAAATACGCCAAAGGATTTCAATTCCTCAGATCAGCATGTTCGGCACCGGGCACGGAATGAACAACAGCACCGGGCAACCGTCGGTGGTGCAACAACTAAACTGATGATCCGAGAACCGACGCCCCATCATCGGAACAATTCGCCTCATCGCTTGGCACGACCCTTCATGTGTTGCCCATCCGCAATCGAAGGAGGAGTCATGGGCACGGAACCGAACCACGACGATCAGATGGACTTCGAAGCCCTGTACCACGACACGGCATCGGAACAGGGACCTCCCGCATTGATCCCCTGGGACATCGGCGGCCCACAGCCCGCGGTGCAGCAGTTGGTGGCCTACGGCGCCGTGCGGGGCGAGGTGCTCGATCCCGGAACCGGCCCGGGGCATCACGCGATCTACTACGCATCCAAGGGCTACTCGGTCACCGGTATCGACTCGTCGCCGTCGGCCATCGAGCGGGCCAAGCGCAACGCGGAGCGCGCCGGGGTGACGGTGAACTTCGAGGTGGCCGATGCCACCAAACTCGAGGGCTTGGAGGATCGGTTCGACACCGTCATCGACAGCGCCTTCTACCACGTGTTCCTCGACGACGAAGAAACCCAGATCCGGTACACGCAGGCCCTGCACCGCGCCACGAGACGGGGGGCGCGACTGTTCATGTTCGAATTCGGCCGCCACAACGTCAACGGCCTTCAGCTCGAAGGTTTGCCGGCGGAGAATTTCGACCGCGTGCTCTCCGCGGCCGGGTGGGTCATCGACCACCTGGGAACCACCACCTACCAGGCCAACTTCAGCGCGGAAACGTTCGCCTACATGACCAAGGAGATGAGCGACGACTCCGGATGGGCTGATCGAATGAAGCCGATGATGGAACAACTCCAGATCATCGGGCCGTTGCTGAAGAACAACCGGGTGCACGTGCCCGTGTGGGCCGTAGTCGCCACCCGCCTCGACTAGCCCCTTTCGAGCTGCCGCGCACCCGAATGGTTCAGGTCGGCGCTGGTCATTCCCCCAACACTGTTCGGGACGCCGCCGGAGCAGTGGAGATGATGCCGATCACCGTTGCGACGATTTGGCCTTCGGGATCGCGGAGGCGCGACAACGATGCCCTGTCCACCAACAGAGATCCGAGAGTGAGATCGACCAGTTCGGCACCGACCTCTTCGGCAGATCTGCGCCCGTCCGGCTCGAACCACGTCCACGCCCATTGCGCGGCACCGAAAATGAGCAGGCTCCGGATGCTGGTATCGACGGGCCGGAAGTCACCGGACGCGATGCCCGCGTCGAGGACGCCGAGCAGGATTCCGATGTAATGCCTGCGCAGCTTGCGCCCTTCGGAATCCGCATCCTCCTGCGCGAGTCGTGCGACCTCGCGCTGGAATGCGACGGTCCCGTTTCGGTCGTGCACCTGATACAGCATGGCCGCGTGCAACAGCCCGGCCAGCTGCTCGGGCGGTGTGGCGAAGGTCGACACGATTCGCTCCGCCTCATCGACACGGCGCCGCATATAGGAAACGTGCAGAGCTTCCATCAAGCGCGCCTTCGTGCCGTAATGGTGCACGATCAAGCCCTGCGAGATGCCCAGTTCGCTGGCGACACCGCTGAAACTCGTTCCGTCATAGCCCTTCTCGGCGACATGGCGCGTGAAAATATCGAGAATCGCGCCCGACTTGCCCGGTCCCACCGCATGTTCACTCACTGATCCCGCCCCTCCTCGTCCAAATTTCCGGACACCCTCGCACCGACCGACTGCTCGACCAGTCGTTGACTGAGTGCGCAGTCAGTATTAGCATAATCCCCCGAGTCGCAGTGGCGCGTTCTCTACATCGACCATTCAGCGCGAAAAGTTGACTTACCGCCCATGTATCAGCACCTCCATTCCGCCGATGCCGTCATTGAGCGACGAGCCTTCGCACATATCGCATGACCGGCTTCTCTGGCAGCACAACGTGTGGTCACCCATGAATGCGGATGTAGCCGCCTACGGGGATCAGGCGACGGATGCGGTATCCCTGCTGTCGCCGGACCAACTATTGGCCGCGATCGCCGGGCGGCTCACCGAGCCGTTCCCGCTCATCACGTGGGCGAGAGAACTCGGCGACCTGCATGCCGCGCTGATTTCGGCGGTTCTGAATCCGCGGAGGAATGCACCGGAGGTCACCGAGGCGGCGCTGTGCGCGGATATCGCGAAGGTCATCGACAAGATCAATTCTTGGGCCGCGTCCTATACACGCCACACCCGGTGCGCCCGTCGCCATACGCACACCTTCGGCGAGGTGATCAGTCACGTGGCGAAGACCTACGCCGAGGCGTGGTGGACGGTGCTGCACAGCGACTGCGAGGAGCTTCGGCACTCCGCGTGGGTCCATCTCGGCGAAGTTCGTGACGGCTACGCCCACCTCATCGGCGATATCCGGGCAGGCCGCGTCCAACTCCCATTGGGCTGGCGAGGCATCCGGCGCACCCAGCCCGCGGGCTGAGGCCCATCCCGGCAGCGAGGTCGGGATGCATGAAATCACCCCCGTCTCGCGACACCGGAGAGTTGATCCGGGCGCGAGTTCGCCCTGATGGCAACAGATTCCACCATCCAGCCAGTCCAGATCAATACGCCACTGTGACGAATTAACGACCGGGGGTGGGGTCGAGGGATGCCCGCCTCGACCAAGGCCGAGCGCAGCGCGCCGGTGGTGGTAGGACTTCCGCCGCGGCGGCTCGCTGTAGCCCCCAGCGCGGCTCGGCGTCGACCCAGCGTAGGTGGGTGCTGCTCATGGCTTTCGGGCTGCCACGCCACCCCAATGTTGACAATGGTCACATCTCGTCCCACACTCAGAGATGTGACCAGTGGCAACTTATTGGAGCCGCAGGTCCGCGAACCGAGACGCCAACCCGGAAAGGAACTCCGATGACAACCACTCGTGTGCTGGTAACGGGCGCCACCGGAAAGATCGGCGGCGCCGTCGCCGCCCAATTATTGGAGAAGGGCGTGCCGACAAGGGCTTTGGTGCATCGCGACGATGCGCGCAGCGCACGGCTGAGGGCCCTGGGCGCCGAAACGGTCGTCGCCGACATTTTCGATATCCAGCAGGTACAGGCCGCGATGGACGGGGTCGACCGGCTGTTCTTCAACCCCCCGTACCACCCCCATGCACTCGACAGTGCGGTCTCCTTCGCCGTGGCCGCGCGGTGCTCGGGTGTCGAGGCGGTGGTGGCGCTGGGGCAGTGGCTGGCCAGCCCCGAGCATCCCTCGCTGATGACCCGCCAGCACTGGTTGATCGACAAGCTGTTCGAGCTGCTACCCGATACCGCCCACGTCGCGGTCGACCCCGGCTGGTTCGCCGACAACTACCTGCAGTTCATCGGTGTGGCCGCCCAGCTGGGCGTGCTGCCCGCGCCGACCGGGGGCCGACGCAATGCGCCCCCCTCCAACGAAGACATCGCCCGGGTTGCGGTGGGCGCGCTACTGGACCCGCACCGTCATGACGGTCGGGCCTACCGCCCGACCGGGCCCACGCTGCTGACCGGAGCAGAGATCGCCGACGCCGTGGGTGCGGCGTTGGGCCGACGGGTACGCCACCTCGAGGTTCCCCCGCGGATGCTGATGAAGGCCGTGCGCGTGAACGCGAAACGACTCGGTTTCGACCTGTACCTGGAGTCCGGCTTGCGCTACTACGCGCTCGAGGCCGCGCTGGGAACCTGGGAGGTGGGCGGCCCCACCACCCATGTCCGCGATGTCGCCGGCGTCGAACCCGAAGACTTCCTCACCATCGCCCGCCGTTACGCGACCCGCCCGGAAACCCGGCGTACCGCAGGGAATCTCATCCGCCAGATGTGGAACTTCACGGTGACCGGCCTGGTACCGATGCACGACCTGGACCGCTTCGATCGACTCCAGCAGCACCCGCAGCCCGCGCACCCCCGGCTTTCGGGCCAATCCGCAATCTGGCGCAGCGAACACACCACCTCAACCGCGAGCAGTCGGTCCTAGACCACCCTCCCCGGGGGTGGTGTTCGGAAGTGGTGATCGGTTCCGGCGAGGTTCCAGCGGCGCTACAGCCGGATCGCTGTGATTTTGCTGCCCATCCAGGCGGAGGTGAGGTCGTGGCCAATTCAGTCATGGGGGACATGGTCAGTCAGCTGCGGCTCGGGTTTCATCGGCTTCAGGACTGGGCTTATCCGGATGAGATCGACAGCGCCCGCTTCAGGAGGCTGCTCTGGCCGACCGCACGAAGTCGTGCGGGCGAGGCTGGAAGGCGACGAGGGCTGAGCCTGCGCGATCGAACACGCCGCCGACATCCGGCCGGCCGTAGGTGAGGGCGAAGCCCCCACCGTGTTCGGTCTCGGTGTGCGGCGGTCGGCCCGGAGCCCCCGCACACCCGAGAACAGACCGGTTGTGAGGGACGGTGCGGCTACACGAGGCTGCGTTCGGCCACGATGGCGGCGGCCGCGCGGCGGCCCATCCGGATCGCGCCGTCCACGTGCTGGAAGCCGTGCCCTGCCAGGTCCGAGCAGCAGAAGTGGATCGGGCCGACCGGGTCGCGGTGGTCGCGGCCGTAGCGGGTCATGCCGCCCAGGTCGAAGCTGACGCCGTAGGCGCCACGGGTCCATTCCTCCGCGCCCCAGTCGGATTCGTAGTAGACGACCGGGTCGGCGGCCTCGGGGCCGAGGTAGCGGACCAGGCAGTCGAGCACGGCCTGCTTGCGCTCGGCGGGGCTCATCTCGAACACGGCGTCGGCCTGCTCGTGGGCGATGAAGCCGACCATCGCGCCGTTGGTGGCGTCGTGGTTGGTGTTGTCGTAGACCTCCGACACGATGTCGGTATCACTGAAACCGGTGCCGGACAGGCCTTTCGCGCGCCAGAACGGGGTCGGGTACACCGCGTGCACCTTCACCACGAAACCGAACGACATGTGCTGGTACATCTGCTGGCGACGACGCGGCATGGGCGGATCGAAGCTGATGGCGGAGTACAGGTTCGGTGGCACCGCCAGCACCACGCGGTCGGCGCGCACCTCCAGATCGCCGTCGGCGAAGACGCTGACGCCGGTCTCGGACCATTGCACCTTCCGCACCGGCGAATTCAGGTGCACATCGTCGCCGATGGCGGCGGCCAGGCGCTGCGAAACCTGTTGCATGCCACCGATGACCCGCTTGTCCAGCATGAAGGTGTCGGTGGCCAGCGCGGTGTAGGACCCCTGTGCGGCGGCCATGTGCAGCGCCTGCAGTGTCGAGAAGGTGTGTGCGGGCTTGGTCAGCATGGCTCCGGAGACGAAGAACGCCACCGTCTCGCGGGCGTAGTCGTTGTCGGACTGCCGCTCCAGCCACAGGCTGAACGGGATCGAATCCAGTTCGGCCGCAAGCGGATGCGCCCACGGCTGCTCCGCGCCGACCTCGGCGGCCAGCCCGTCGAGCAGCCGAATGAGGCGGTCGATCTCGGCGGCGGTGTCGGCGGGCGCGGGGAAGACGTCGCCGGTGAACTGCTGGCGGGTGCCGTCGGCGGCGAGGTAGACCGATTCGCCGTCGCGGTAGCGGGAGAAGGTCTTCAGGCCGAGTTCCTCGACCAGCTCGAGGGCGGCGGTGTGATGCGGGGACAGCCACTGGCCGCCGATCTCGATCATCGCGTTCTCGATGTCGCCGGTCCAGGTGCGTCCGCCGACTCGATCACGAGCCTCCAGCACGGCTACGGTCAGACCGGCCTTGTGTAGTTCGGTGGCGGCGGTCAGGCCGGACGGCCCGGCGCCGACGATCACGACGTCGCGAGTGATGACAGGCACGAGAACTCCTTGCTGAACATCGAGTTTTCCTGGAGATAACCCGAGGGTTGCTGTTTCTAGTATGTGGGTGCCCTCACGGCCCCGCTCGCTCCACTGCGGCGAATCGGCCGGCCCCTCAATCGCCATTCCGGCGTGCCGGCCGAGTTGTCAGCGCGCGGGCAGGGGCTCGTTCTGGGTGATGCAGTGGATGCCGCCCCCGCGCGCGAAGATCTCCCGCGCGTCGACCGTCACGATGACGCGGCCGGGATAGACATCGGCCAGCACGGCCGCGGCCTCGGCGTCGGTGCGGTCGTCGAATCCGCACAGGATGACCGCGCCGTTGCACACGTAGTGGTTGATGTAGCTGTAGTCGACGAAGCCCTCCCGGTCCCGCAGCGTTCGCGGGGCGGGCACCGGCACCACCTCGAAAGGCTTTCCGGCCGAATCGGTTTCGGCGGCGGCCATCTGTGTCATGAGCTGCCGGCTGAGCGCATGATCGGGGTGCTCGGGATCACGCTGATCGTGCACGAGCACCACACCGGGTGCGGGCAGCGCGGCAACGATATCGGCATGCCCGCGGGTGCCGAATCGTTGCGAGTCCCGCCACAGCCCGCGCGGCAGCCAGATCACCGTGTCGACGCCGATCGTGCGGCCCAACTCGGCCTCGACCTCCGCCTTGGTCAGGCCCGGATTGCGGTAGGGGTCCAGCTGCACGGTCTCGGTGACGAGGACCGTCCCGGAGCCGTCGACCTGGATGCCGCCGCCCTCGTTGACCAGCGCCGAATCCACCAACGGCGTCCCGGCCGCCGCCGCGACCGCCCGGCCGATCTTCGCATCGTGTTCCCACCTGGCCCACTCCTGTTGGCCCCAGCCGTTGAACACCCAGTCCACCGCCGCGACCGACCCGTCCGCGGCGTGCACGAAGGTCGGCCCGATATCGCGCATCCAGGCATCGTCCAGGGGCGCTTCGACGATCTCGATGGCACTCGACAGGCAGGTCCGGGCCGCCGCCGCATCGGCCGGGTCCACGATCATGGTGACCGGTTCGAACTCGGCAACCGCGTGGGCCACCGCTGTCCACGCTGTGCGGGCCTCGGTCACCGCCTGCGGGGTCGCGGTGATCTCCGACCCGGCGGGCGGGAACGCCATCCAGGTGCGCCGATGCGGTGCGTGCTCGGCGGGCATGTGCCAGGTCATCAGGGCCGCCCGAAGGGGTGCTGGTGATCCACCGGCGCGGTCAGGCGGGCGTAGGTGTCGGGCCGGCGGGTGTGCAGGAACGGGAACAGGGTCAGCCAGTCGCGGCGCTGATCCAGATCCAGATCGGCGACCAGCACCGCCGCCTCGTCGCGCGGGGCCTGTACCAGGATCCGGCCGTAGGGGTCGGAAATGAAGGACGAACCGTAGAAGGTGATCTCGCCCTCGTCGCCGAAACGGTTGGGCACCACCATGAATGTGCCGCTGGTGATGCCGTTGCCGACGATCACGTGCTGCCACAGCGGCTGGGTGTCGAAGGCCGGGAAGGACGGTTCGGAGCCGATGGCGGTCGGGTAGACGATCACCTCCGCTCCGGCCAGCGAGTACAGCCGCGCCACTTCGGGGAACCACTCGTCCCAGCAGGTCGGCATGCCGATGCGGACTTCACCGAGATCCGGATGCGTGTGCGGGCGGTAGGACTCCTCGGTCGCGGGGCCCGCGCGGAAGTAGGTGTCCTCGTAGTAGCCGGCGCTGATCGGAATGTGCAGCTTGCGGGTGCGACCGACCAGTTCGCCGCTGGGGGACACCAGGATCGCGGTATTGAAGCCCAGCCCGTCGCCCTGATCGGCGCGCTCGTACAGCGAGGCGTGCACGAACACGCCGTGCTCGATGGCCGCCTTCGCCGCGAAGGTGACGGTGGGCCCGGTCGTCAGATCCTCGGCCTCGGCGCACGGGTTGTCGCCGCCGCGCACGAACGCCGGGTATTTGCTCAGTGTCAGTTCCGGCAGGAACACGGCCTTGGCTCCGAGCTCGGCCGCCCGGGCGATGCCCGCGCTCAGCTCGGCGTGCAGCGCATCGGCGTCGGCCTGCCAGCGGTGCTGTACCAGGGCCACCCGCAGCGGCGGGCGGACCGGCTCGCCGACCCGGGCGTGCGAGCGGGGCGGTTCGAAACAGGTGACGACGTGCATGATTCCTCCTGTAGTGGGAATAGGACTGCGGCGCAGTGGGATTCGCTAGACGGTGGGCGCCTGCACGGCGGGCATCGGATCGCCCGACACCGCGCGCGGCAAGGTCCGGCTCCGGAAGTAGGCCGGATCCCGCCAGCGCTGCACCAGCATCAGCGCCGCGCCCAGCACCAGAATCCCGAACCCCAGATAGAACACCAGCCCGATGCCGAAGATCTCGGCGCCGCTACCGGTTGCCGGGTCGAGGCTCTCCCGCACCGAGATGGCGAAGATGATCAGCAGCATGGCGCCGCCGAGCAGCGGGAACAGCAGCTTGAACAGGAAATCGCGGCCCGAGGCGAACCACCGCTTGCGGAAGTACCAGACACACGCGAACGCGGTCAGTCCGTAGTACCAGCAGATCATGATGCCCAGCGCGGCGATCGTGTCCTGCAGGACGTGCTGCGACAGCAGCGCGGTCAGCGCGTAGAAACCGCCCGCCACCACCGCGGCGACCGCGGTGGTGAACCGCGGCACCTGATAGCGCGGGTGCACCGAGGCGAACCGGCTGGGCAGCGCCCGGTAGGTGCCCATGGCGAGCATGGCGCGCGCCGCGGGTAGGAAGGTGGCCTGCAGGCTGGCGATGGTGGAGACCAGCACCGCGAGGTACAGCAGAATCTCGCCGTTGCCGCCGAGCACCGGTTGGGCCAGCGCGCCGAACACATTGTCCGAGGTCTGCGGATTGCCCAGTCCGATACCGGTTTCGCCGACTCCGGCATACCACATGAGCGACACCGCCAGCAGCAGATACGTACCGAGCACGGTCAGGATCGACAGCACTCCGGCCCGCCCGGGGGTGCGCTGCGGATCCTTGCACTCCTCGCCGAGGGTGAGCGCGGTATCCCAGCCCCAGTACAGGAACACCGACCCGATCAAGCCCATGGCGAACGCGCCCAGGGTGAGTCCGGTGAACGGATCGAACCAGTCGATATCGAAGCTCAGCCCGGACGGCGCGTCCCCGGCCAGTGCCTTCCACAGCGCCATACCGGCGAACACCAGCAGCACCGTCAGCTGAAAGCCGACCAGCACATACTGCAGGCGCTCACTCGAGGTGATGCCGCGGCCGGCCGCCCACCCGGCCGCCGCCAGGAACGCCAGCGTGGTCACGATATTGATCGGCTTGTTGTCACCGAGGGTCGCGATGGTCTCCGACCCCACCAGCTTGCCCGCGAACAGGTACAGGAACTCCGCGCCGACCGCCGCGATGTTGGCCAGCACGATCACCACGGCGATCACCGAACCCCATCCGGCCATCCAGCCGACGTAGGGGCCCAGCGATCGTGCCGACCAGGTGAACGAGGCTCCGCAGTCCGGAGTTTCGGCATTGAATTCGCGATAGGCGTACGCCGCCAGGAACATCGGAATGAATCCGGCGATCAGCAGCGCCGGCATCTTGAGGCCGACGGCGGCGACGATCAAACCCAGACTGGCCGTCGTCGTGTACGCGGGCGCGATGGACGCGATACTGAGCACGGCCCCGGCCAGCACGCCGACCTTGTTGGTGGCCAATCCTTTGCCGCTCGAGGCGGAGGATTCGATCCCCGGAGAATTCTGGATGAGCATGAGAGCTCCTCTTGCGAGGGTCTGGCGGCGGTGGGAGCGATCAGCGCGCTCCCACCGGCGCCGCGCCGCGGTGGAGACACCGGCCGGGAACGGCCGGTTCGGCACGAGATCCGGCGCAGGGGCCGGGGTGCCGGAAGGTGACGTCAGCGAGTGAGCGCGACGTATTTGGTGTCGAGGTATTCGTGGATCCCCTCGGATCCGCCCTCGCTGCCCAGGCCGGACTGTTTGACTCCGCCGAAGGGAGCGGCCGGGTCGGAGACGACGCCGCGATTGATGCCGACCATGCCGGCTTCCAGGGCGTCGCTCACGCGCAGAGCGCGATCGAGGTCTTTCGTGAAAACATAAGCCGCCAAACCGAATTCGGTGTCATTGGCGGCGGCCACCACGTCGGATTCGGTATCGAAACCGTAGATCGCGGCGACCGGGCCGAAGATCTCTTCCCGGTGCATCCGCGCGGTGCGCGCCACATTGTCGAGCACGGTGGGCTCGAAGAAACAGCCCGGACCGTCGAGCGGTTTGCCACCGGTGCGCAGCACAGCGCCGGAGGCGATCGCGTCGTCCACCAGTGCGGTCACGGTCGCGCGCTGCCGCTCGTTGATCAGCGGTCCGAGATCGACGTTGGGCTGGTAGCCGGGGCCGACGCGCAGCGCGGCCAGCCGCTCGGCGAAGCGGGACGCGAACTGCTCGCGCAGCGAATCGTGCACGTAGAGACGGTTCGCCGCCGTACACGCCTGACCGCCGTTGCGCATCTTCGCGGCCATCGCGCCATCGAGGGCCTGGTCCAGATCGGCGTCCTCGAACACGATGAACGGCGCATTGCCGCCCAGTTCCATGGACGTGCGCAGCACATTGCCGGCGGCCTGCCGCAGCAGCAGCGTGCCCACCCGGGTGGACCCGGTGAAGGTCAGCTTGCGCAACCGCGGATCCGCCAGCAGCGGCGCGGTGACGGCGGCGGCATCGCTGCCCGGCAGCACCGACAGCACGCCCGCGGGCAGACCGGCCTCGGCGAAGATCGCGGCCAGCGCCAGCATGGTGAGCGGGGTGTCCTCGGCGGGCTTGGCGATCACGGTGCACCCGGCCGCCAGGGCCGGGCCGATCTTGCGAGTGCCCATGGCCAGCGGGAAGTTCCACGGTGTGATGGCCAGCACCGGGCCGACCGGCTGCCGGGTGACCAGAATGCGGCCGGTGCCCGTGGGCGCGGTGGTGTAGCGGCCACCGATCCGGACCGCCTCCTCGCTGAACCAGCGCAGGAACTCCGCGCCGTAGGCCACCTCGCCGCGCGACTCGGCGATGGTCTTGCCCATCTCCAGGGTCATCAGCAGCGCGATCTCCTCGGTGCGATCCACCAGCAGTTCCCAGGCCCGCCGCAGGATCGCCGAGCGCTCGCGGGGAGCCGTTGCGGCCCACTCGGATTGCATCCGGCAGGCCGAGTCGAGGGCCCGCAGGGCGTCCTCGCGGCCGGCGTCGGCGACCTCGGTGAGCAGGTCACCGGTGGCCGGATCGGTCACGGTGAAGGTGCCGCCGCCGGACGCGGGGGCCGCGACTCCGTCGATCCACACACCGGTGGGAACGAGGGCGCGAACGAAGTCGAACTCGGACAACAGATTTCCTCACCAGTCGATTACGCGGACAGATCACCGATGGCGGTGCACACCACATCCAGGGCGTCGTTCAGCAGGTCCTCGCCGATCACCAGCGGCGGCAGCAGCCGGATCACATTGCCGAAGGTGCCGCAGGTCAAGGTGAGCACACCCTGCTCCAGGCAGCGGGCGGCGATGGCGGCGGTCAGAGCGGCATCGGGTTCGGTGCCGCCGGGGCGGACGAACTCCAGCGCCAGCATCGCGCCCCGGCCGCGCACCTCGCCGATCGCCGGAACCTGCTGCGCGAGTGCGCGCAAGCGGGCCGAGGCGATCTCGCCGATGCGGCGGGCGCGGGCAGTGAGATCGTGCTCGCGGATGGCGTCGATGGCGGCCAGCGCGGCGGCGCAGGCGACCGGATTGCCGCCGTAGGTGCCGCCCAGGCCGCCCGGGTGTACCGCGTCCATGAGATCGGCGCGGCCGGTGATCGCCGAGAGCGGCATACCGCCCGCGATGCCCTTGGCCATGGTGATGATGTCGGGCACCACGCCCTCGTGCGCGCAGGCGAACCAGTCGCCGGTGCGGGCGAAACCGGTCTGCACCTCGTCGGCGATGAACACCACGCCGTTGGCACGGGCCCAATCGGCCAGCGCCGGAAGGAATCCCGGTGCGGGCACGATGAATCCGCCCTCGCCCTGGATCGGCTCGATGAGGATGGCCGCCACCGAGGTCGCGCCGATCTGCTTCTCGATCCGGGTGATCGCCTCCCGCGCCGCCGCCGCGCCGTCCTGGCCGCCGTCGCGGAACGGATACGACATCGGCATCCGGTAGACCTCGGGCGCGAACGGGCCGAAATTCTGCTTGTACGGCATGGATTTCGCGGTCAGCGCCATGGTCAGGTTGG
>NZ_JBHZCS010000003.1:191457-279125 GCF_042755705.1 Nocardia sp. NPDC059154 | reverse complement strand
CAGCACCCGCGATGCGTTGCCGGATAGTTTGAGCCGCCGCAGGAACCTCACCACCGATAGCAGCGAGATAAGCCCGCTGCACCGCAGTGTGTTCAGCCAGAGCGGCAGTCTGGGCCCGAGTAGCCAAAAGCGTTGCAGGCGTGAAGATGCCGGTAATACCGCGACCGATATTGCCCCACGTAGTAGCGAGTTCGGAGAGACCGCGCAGGGCAACAAAACCGATCATGGCTGTAGCAGCCACACCCGCGTGATCCGCGAGGTACTTCATACCGTTGCCCATGAGCCTGAGCGCTTGCGCTGCAACGGTTCCCGTGTCACCCGCCAGAGAAACCAGCGAGGTGGTGACGCTACCTAGAGCCTTGCCAAGCTTGGACACGGCTCCGTCGAAGCCGCCGGCCTGGTCAGAGATCTTCTTGAGTCCCGCTCCGGCCTTGTCGCCTTCGGTCCGCATGTCCGAGAACAAAGACTTGATCTTCGAGGTATCGAACGTCTTCAGGGCATCCCAGACACGGATGACACCTTCACGGATCTTCAGCAATCCACGGACAGCGCCGGAGTCCTCCGATAGACCGAAAGTCATCGCGGAGCCCTTGAACTTGCCGTCCTTGATCAGGGACCAAACGCCTTGTATGCCATCGAAGGCTTGTCGGGCTTTGATGCCGAACTTCTCGTAGTTCGACGCTGCACCAGTGACGGACTGGCCATGCGTACGGAACGCATTGCCCATATCGCCCAGGCCCTCACGGACACCAACCGCCAGCCGCTTAACGACCGGTGTAGCTTTATCAGCCCAGCTGGTCATGTGCGCTAGACCCGTCTTCATCAGGTCTAGGAATGGCTCCATAGCGCCAGCGCCTAGCCGGCCCATAGCGGCCCGGAGGTTTGCCCTGGCACCTGTGAGGGTCTTACCCATGTTGTCAGAGGCAGTACCGACAGTTTGGGTTAGAACTTCCTGGAAGGTCTTAGCGTCGACCTTGCCATCCGAAACCATCTTCGAGAGTGCTGCAGCAGAGACACCGTAGTGTTCCGCGAGCTTCTGGAAGATCGGAATGCCACGATCACCGAGCATGTTCAGGTCATCGGTGTAAGCTTTACCCGCAGTCTGAACCTTGTTGATGATGTGTCCCATTTCTTCGAGGGACGCACCTGACAACGCGGCGGTGTTAGCCGTCAGCTTCAGATACTTTGTTAGTTCTTCACCCGGCTTGATACCCGCTGCTACAGCCGAAGCCGCGATAGTAGCGGCATCACCTAGCCCGTAGGCAGTGCCCTTAACAGCCGCTAGCGCGGAATCCATGATTCCGGCGACGGCTTCAGAGCTGTTGCCGAGACCTTCTAGCTTGGCCTTGGCATCATCGATAGCGGTAAGACGCTGGAAACCCGCAGACAAAGCGGTTCCGAGAGCCGCACCCGCGGCGAGTCCAACACCAGCCGCAGCAGTCTTGACCGTGGTTCCGATACCCGCGGCGAGACGAGATCCGATACCGTGGCCGGACCGCTCTGCGATCGGCTCGATACTCTTGAGTGACTTCTCTACCTGTCCAGGGATCTTGCTGGATTCAATAGATAGAGAGACGTACGCATGGCCAAGTTCTACCGCGATGACAACCACCCCTCAGGTTGAACATGGCCCCAGGTCCGGCCTGTGGCGATATGAGAAACACATCCGGCGGTTACGCCGTGCCTGTGTGCGATTACTTGTTGTGTATCGCCCGCTGAAATCTCGGCTTTTATCTGCCGCACTTTGACCTCAGTAAGCTTCGAACTACCGTTTTTGGAACCGGACGCCGTACGGTGTCTAACCACCGCATCCCGCGAGTTGTCAGCAGGTGTCCCTAGCTCATGGTGGTTTGGGTTAACGCAAGCGGGCGTATCACATTTGTGCCTCACCACTAGTCCACTCGGTATAGGTCCATTGTTTCGCTCCCAGAGCCAACGATGTGCCGGTTTACTCCGGTTATCGATACGAAAGCTTCCGTACCCGTCTGTCAGCTTTCCGCCAACCCAAATCCAACACTCTGTGTCGGACTTCTTTTCGACGTATTCCCAGAAGCGCTCGTCTGGCGTACGACCTTTGCGATATGAGAGCTCCTCTGGATCGCCATAACGTCTCCACCTGGTGTAGTGCGCCCAGCACCACCCCCGGTTATTAACTTCCGCTTTGTTGCAGGAAACCACCGTGCACATACGTACCCCTTAGTTAGCGAGGGCTTTTCGGCGCGCGAGTTCCCCGCGAATCTCGTCTAGTGAGAATTCTTGTTCTTCTGGCTCTTCGGGTGGCTTAGTTATCTGCCAGTCCTCTACGGGTCTGGTCATAAGCTCCGGCCGGGTTGAATCGTCGCCGTGGGCGCGCTGCCAGTTAGCGCCCTGCACGGCCAAAAGAATGAGTGAAAGAAGATCCATATCCGGGGTCCATGACCAGGACTTCGGATACCGAGCGCGGTGTAACGCGTTGTCCGGAGTTGGGGGTAGTTCTTCAACGAAGTACTTGAACTCTTCCCAATCCAGCTCTTCAGTCCCGATATCCCGGACGTGTTTACCGATCTTCAGAAGCTCGAATGAAATCGGCCCCCGATACTCTTCTAGGAGTCTTCGGAGGCTTCCGATTCCCCCGCAGAGACACCCGACTCCAGGACCCAAGCGTCAGCCAGCAACACAACCTGGTCATCGGCTAGCTTGAACAGGTCTTCACGGATCTCCGGGCGTTCAATCGCGATCAGTTCGCGATACACCATCGGCAGAGTCATCGTGTCTTGGTTGTCCCGAGCGAACACGGAGGCATCGCCCGAGATGAAGCCAAGCTTCGGGATGGTGTGTACCTTTCCGTTCAGACGGAAAGCGAATCGATTTTCTTTCTTCTTACCGGCGGACGCGGGGACGTCGAATACAGCCATGACCAGACCTTTACAAAGATTGATTAGTGGTGAACGGACCGCAGCCCACCCGGGCAAGACAGGTCCGGTCAAAGAGAATTGCCCGGGTGAGTGCCTTACGGAGTCGGCTTACCGTCGTTGATGAACTCGCGGATATTGAACGCGGTAGTTCCGTCAACGAATTTGAAGCACTCGAAAGTCACCTTGTACTTCACAATGTCGGTATTGATCTGGGTGACATCGCCAACCTTGGTTGGCTGAGCAATGGCCGCAACCATGCGCTTCACGCCAGCGCCGTTGACGGTTTCCACCACGTACACCGACTTCGGAAGAACTTCAGAGTTGTGATCAACAGTGATTTCGGCACCCTTGGTAGCGGTAGCCGGAACCAGCGTCACATTCGAATCACCGAAGACGGTCTTCAGAACCTCAAGGTTGGTCGCCTCGACGAACTCAACCTCTAGAGTCTCGGAGTAGTCACTCTGAGGGGTGGCGATGATGTCGCCGGCGAAGTCCTTCACTTTCTTCACATCACGGGCCTGGCCGTTGATAATGCCAGCGTCCGAGATACCGCCAAGATCCTTAAAGGCAACGGCAAGCGCGGTAGTCGCATCGGTCGGCAAAGTGGTCCCCAGCGGAGCCCGGTAGATAACGCCCTTCACCTTCGGCGCTTGAGGAACATAAACCTTACTAGTATCAGTAGGCATAAAGTTTCTTTCACTAATAGCGCCGTATGTAAAGAAACAGCGCAGAATTTTACATATTGGTTGCGATGCCCAAACGGGCAGTGAAAACCCAGCGATCGAGATTCGGGATAGACGAATCCCGGTGTTGTGCCGGAGCCCCTACTTCCTCATACGAAGAGATCCACGCCCGGTGCTGGTTACCGTCATCATCGAGATACGGCACGAAATCACCCGGAGCGTTCTCGATATGGTCGAGAACCTCCATAGCCAGCGCTTCAGCGCTCACCGGATGCCAGCATTCGAATGTGATCATCGGTCCATCGGTGACAATGGTTTTCTTAGGTCCACCGACGCGCGTTATGTACACAAACGAGTCAGGACGGGCGGATTGCCCGTGATCCATCACAGGAACAGAAAGCAAAGGGCTCAGGTAGGCGACAACAACACTCGTAGCCGGGTGTCTACGACTACCGACCAGCATCCAGCGCCTTAAGCAGGTTGTGAGTCCGCGCGTTTTTACGAGCGGTAGGGATGTCTCCGGTAGAGACCGAAGCTCGTGCGCGGCCTTGAGGGTGCTTGGCACCTACACCCGCTTTGACGACGTATTTACCGCCCATGGACTCAGCACGAGCCTTCACCCGGTTAGCCCGGGAGCGAACCTCCGCAACCGCGTTACCGCCCGTGCGGAGCTCGTAGAGCGCGTTCGGGTTCCACTTCATGCGAACAGTCACTAAGTCACCACCACGGCAGCGGACCATTTACCGCCCGCATAGACAGCGATAATCTCCCCGCGAGCGTCCACAACTTCTAGGTTGTTGAACACTTCCTCCGTACACACCGAAGTGCCCGAGTCATATCGAATCGAGTAATCGGGTACTTCCTCGGAGTAAACCTGGATAGCCATCTAGCCTTCTGTCCTTTCGATACGGACGACTAGACCGGGCTGGAAGCCGAACGGGCCAAGGTTGTAATTCTCCGGGTAACCGTCTACGTAATACTCTTTCCCGGGCTCATCCGGGCATTCCACTTTGTCTTGCGGTCCAGCATCGAACCCTTGAGGGACGTACAACTTCCGCCGGACAGGCACCCGGTCATACCCGGGTGTCTCCACTTGTGTAGCGAGCTCTTTCGGTCCAATACCGATAACCGGCTGAGGAACAGCCGCGGCCCACTTCTTCACGAGTGAACCTCGCGGGTCACGCTCGGGCCCTTCACTGAACTTCCGGGTTTGCACCGTGAACGGTGTAGGAAACAGGGACATCTACCAAGTCCTCACAGACACAGCGGAGTACTTGAACCGGCGAAGCCGGATCTTGTCTTGCTTGGAAATCCACGGTCCGCCGGAAGTCGAGTCCGCGTTATACGTATGCGACACCTGGAAAGGGCCGGCGGTCATCTGCTGAGAAGCAATACCGGTTTGACCCCGAGACGGATCGATACACCGGGCAACCATGTCCGCCACTACGCGGCGGATCTCATCCGGCACCGGAGTAGGTACCGCCCTGGGCTCCAGATACCCCGAGACAAGATCGGAGGCGGTGTCGAGAAGCCACCCAACCCGCCCAACCGAATCGGGCGGAATCTGGGTTAGCCCAAGGGCATTCGCAACGTCATCACTAGTCGCTAGTGCCACTGGTAGCCGCCTTAGGGCGTCCGCGGCGTGGCCTAGGTGCTTCCTCCGGCACGGGAGCCGTTTCCGGCTCCGGGGCAGGCTCAGCCTTGCCCGAGTCCAGGAGGTGAGAGCCGACGTTGATATCGGCCGGGATCTCATCCCCGGCACCCAGCTGCACCACATCGCCGTTAGGTCGGTACGCGTACACGTACCCTTCGAGATCAGCTCGAATCTTCATCCGGTCACCCCTTAGGCAACCGTCGAAACGAACAGCTTCCGGGCATCCTCAAGAATCGGCTGACCCACCGCGTCCACGTAGGTGAACTGACGGAAAGGCGGACCTTCCTTGATAACCACTCCGACGATTCCGGCGCTCTCTTCGAACGAGAAATCGGTTTGCTTGGCGTTCAGAAGCTCCAGCGCAGTAGCCGAAGTGCCGTAAGCCATGTAACCCAGGTCATCCAGGTTGTCAGGCAGCAGGATCACGCGGTTATCCGGGAGAACCCGCACGTCCACGCCATCAACGTTCAGCTTGGTGTCATACGCTGGCAGCAGCGAAGGCAGGCCCTCGCTGACCAGAAGGTCATTCAGATCCTGGATAGTCACACGAGTACGGCCCTGGGTGGAGCCGAACACCGCGTCAATGATCTCCTTGTTCTTCAGCAGAGCCCGAACAATCTTGGTGGAGGTCAGGAAGCGACCCGGCTTCGAACCGTTGGTATCCACCCAGGTATCCGACCAAGTAGAAAGGTCGGTGAGCGGGGTAGCAGTCGCGATGCTGGTCCACAGATTCGCGGCAGTGGCGGTGTGGTTACCCGGCATACCGTAATCGGCCTCGGACTCTAGACCATTCTCGTTAATAGTCAACTTACCGTCCAGCAGGACGTCACCCCAAGCAAGTTCGATACGGTTCAGAACTTCCTTGGTCAGGCGTACACCATCGTCATAAATGGCATTCACGAGACGCTGAGTGAACGTGCCACCAACCGAAGCGAACTCCAGCTGTAGACGCTCGTACTCACCGATACCAATCGAGGTGCTCAGCGGAGCAAGCTTCACTCGCTTCGAGGTACCGGTGTCCCGCTCGGACTGCACAATCCGTCCGTCGAACGCACGGTACTTAGCCGTCCGGTTCTTCAGAGTGATCTCCGACCAATCAATGGTGTTGGTCGGCTTGAACTGAGTCGAAAACAGTCCCGAAAGCACGTTACCCGAAGGGGTAGGAAGCTTACGGATAACCGTAGTCAGAGAATCCGGCTGAACCGGAGCATCATAGAAAATAGGCATTCAAATAATCCTTAGTTGGTGAAGTCAATCAGCTTCAGAGCGGTACGAGCCGCAGCGTCCAGACCGTTGTTAGCCGGGAGCTGAGCCGCATCAACAAAGCCGTGCTTCACGAGCGCTCCACCGACCTTGGTCTCTCCGGTCACCGGAAGAGTGCCGAAAAGGAAACCAACCGCGATTTGCCGGCCGTCGCTCGCGGCAGCGTCATACGGGCCGTAACGCTTGGTTGCCGTGACCTGACCGAGAACCATTCCGGAAGCAATAAAGCCATCGGGGTAATGAGTCGCTTGAGTGAACTTCGAAACGTCCAGGGTCACCGAAGGGTTAGCACTCGGATCGGTGCCATGCAGGCCGATCAGCCACTTACGGTTTTCACCCCGGAACGTAGGGTTCTGCTTAACAGAAATACTGGTCATTAGTTATCTCTCGAATGATTATTGATTCGGCTTCTTGCCGAATCGCTTCTCAGCTTCAGCCGCGCCGATAGACCGGGCAGAAGGCTTATTGGACGAAGACTGGGTACCTTGCTGGGGATTCGGCTGAAGTCCCTTACCGGCCGACGGAATCTCGCCGCGCCAAGAGATCAGTCCATCCGCCGCAGCTTCCATCTCTTCTTTGGTGGAACCAGTCAGCAGAACAGCGGGAACACCCTTAGCGGCCGAAACCTCAAGGCGAAGCCGCTCGATACGCTCTGTAGCCAAATCGGCTTCAGCGTCGGCAGCACGCTTCTCCGCTCGCTGGATTTCCGAAAGCTTCTCCGCCTGGTCTTTGTCGTAAGCGTCGGCTTTCGTCTTCATATCTTCATAGTCCGAATACTTCGCCTTCTCTCGTCCAAGACGCTCCGAGATGATGTGATCAAGGACTTCTTGCGACGTGATCGGAGCGAATTCCTTAACGGGCTTCGACTCCGGCGCTGGCGTCCCAGATGGGGTGTCGACAGAACCACCACGGACAGGCCAGATTGGACCGCGCTTACCAATTCCGATAGCACGAAGGCCGGTAATCGGATGCACGGGCAGGGAAGTAGCAGACATGAATAATCTCCGTAACTCGTCAGTGTGAAAACCGCCCGTAACCGCCGGGCGTAAGCGTTAATAGGTTTAAGAACCGTCCATTTGCCGATATGCGGCCATGACGGCTTGCTGATTGCGTTCTCCACCCGCGATGGCTACTGCCTTTTCGTAATCGTCTGTCCAACGATCCACGTACGGGGGAGGTGTGTATATCTGTCCGGGTCGAACCGGGACCGCGACACAATCACAGTGCCTATGGAACTTCGATGCGGGTGTGTTCTTGTACCCGTCGTGAGCGGCTTTCCGCTCGGTCGCGTACACAGGACCACGTGTCGCTAGCATTTGGCAGTACCGGCACGCTTTCGCCGAAGCGTGACGGGCCCACTTAGCGCCTTTTTCCTTTTTGGCGTTCTCTTCCACGGTTCGTCGGGCCTGATTCCACAGGTCCCGCTGCATCGCGGCAGTAATAGCGTGAAACGCCAAGTGTTGAGTGAATGCCCAAGCAACCTGGCCCGCGATTGACTTCGGGGTAGGCAGCGCCACCGTGATAACCGTGTACGCGAGCTCCGGAGCGAGCTCCCGATACCAGTTAGCCGCCAGATCATTAGCGGCTACCGCTTTGGGGGTCCAGATCTCCGGGAGAGCATCGGCTACCCAGCGCTGTTGGGAATGGATATCGAGGTTTCCGACTCGTCGGAACTCCGTATTGATATCCCGAATCATGATCGCTTCCAAGTCACTCATCTGTGACTGGAAGACATCAACATCCGCGAGACTAACCGGTAGTGCCATTAGCACCACTCACACCCTGTTGAGCCATCTGTGTGGCATTCGGGTCTTGTCGTGCAGCTGCACCAGCCGCCGGAAGCCCGTTGATGAGCTCTTTGACCCGAGCTTTCCGCTTATCCTCAATGACTCGTTCCTGATCTTCCGGAGACAAGCCCACACGGTCATACGTGACACCCGAATCCGGGGTAAGGATCTGAGCGGAGACCAGCTTCATAGCTTCATCAGCCGCGGCCGCCCTGGTAGGCGTGGCAGCATCGCGCCATTTCACACCGATACGCTTGAAGTCATCGGGATTGACGGTCTGGTCACGCGCTAGTAGCGCGAGATACCCGACTTCACGCCACGCTTGCCCGAAAGCGACTTGCCTACGCTCCGCGCGCTTGACCAAACGGTATTCAGCTTGCCGAATCGAGTCCGCTGAAGGCGGATTCTCGGTAACGAAGCCAAGGTACGTAGCCGGGATTCCGGATTCAGACGAGACCATTTGCGAATACGCCTTGATCTGCTCGATGTACGGCGTAGGTGGGGCCGGGTTGAACTGGCCCATGGTCGGAATATCGCCATCTTCAGTGGCCGGAATGATATTCAGCCGACCCATAGCGACTCTCCAGCCGGCCATGATTCGTTCATCCGCCGTGGAGTCTTCGGTTACACCGAACTGTTCCGGTTCAGCCCCGAGCGCGTACCGCTGTGGAGCGGTGTAGAACTCGCGGTTGATCTCCATTCCGAGCATCGTTCGGCACGCTGCATCGGTGTAGTACATAACCGGCTTGGTGATCTCCGAACGGCCCTCTAGATCGAACGCACGGTCCCTATTACGGAGCCGGGATACAAGAACCCTACCCAGGTTGTGAACTTGCCTGTCAACAACCGATAGCTTCCGGTTTACCCGCTCGAAGAGAATCGTCTCATTCGGCAGATACAAAGACTCCAGGATCACATTGTTGTTCTCGTCCCGGGTCTGACTCAGAGCGGCAGTCACACGCCGCGTGCGGTAATCCCACAACGCGGTAGTACTCGAAGCCGATTCAACCGTGATGAGCACTTCAGGCTCACCGATCGTGGTATCGCCTTTACCGACAGTCACAAACCCGGTACCCGTGATCAACGCTTCGAGATGAGCGCGTGAACTCTCAAGCGCTAGGAGGTTGTCACGGTAAATATCATCCAAACCGAGAAGATCACCCGTGACCGCGTTCCAACCCTGCCAGTCAAGACGCTCTTCGAGAACGTCAACAACCGTTCCGGGCCAACCAACCGAGACAAACAAGTCTTTCAGTTGCGGCGGAACCGCGATATCTAGATGTTCGACCTTTTGCTTACCTTCGTAGAAGTCTTGCTTCCGAGCGTTGATCTGGGCGTACTTCTCGATACGTCCACGAAGCTCGGTCACAAGCTTCTTTTCATCTTCGGACAGTTCTAGCGAAGGCAGCGCAATAGCTACAGCCATACTGCCTCTCAGATTTAAAGAATCGTCGCTTTACGAGTTTTCTTCGCTCGCTTCAGCTGTTTATTGGAAACGAATCCGTACAAAGCAAGGGTCGCCGCGACTACCGGAGTGATATCCGAAGTCGCTGTCCTACGTCCCCAAGCCCACATATCGCCTAACGGCCGTTGGCGGGCTGCATCAACCGCAGAGTTCAACGGAGGTTGGTTCGGATGCCGTAGAGACCGGTTGAATACCGAGTCATAAAAGAAACCGCATGCAGCGCCGAACTCACTAGCAGTGAGTTTGTGTACCGGTACCTCAAGCGAGGACAACTCCGGGATAAGCGAAGACGCCGGCCCGTCCACCACAACCGCGGACGGAGCCCACTCCGCTACGAGCGAAGTCAAATACGAGATGATCCATTCGGTACCACGACGATTCTCGATAAGTTCAACGTGATGCATGCCATCCGGCCGGAGACCGGCGATAGCCATAGACGCTTGTGAACGGTCCGGAGAGATGTCCACAGCGATACTGATTGGATCGAGTACCGAAGACGTGACATCAGCAACCAGATTCCAAGTATCGGCATCGATAACTGTGTCCGTGATCGCGGCGGACCACATACCTAGTCGTTCACGGGCGAAACCTTCATCGGAGCCCGCCCGGTCATCCATGATTACGGTTGCATCGAACCCGCGAATCCCGAGCGCGGGATTAGCCATAGCCCAGACTTGCGGATCATCGAAGTCACAACCATCCGGCGCTGACCACTCGAGCCACGAAACGTTGGGTTTCGGGTCGGTCAGACACGCGTCACGGAAGTTGGTGAACACTTCGGAGTTCATCGCTTCGGAGGGCGGAGTACCGCAGTAGATACGTTGCCGGTTACGGGCCACGGTGGTCGCCGGCCCCATGGCCTGAAGCGACTCTTCAGAGCATTCCTGGGCTTCGTCCAAGATGATGCAATCAACCGTAAAACCACGGCCAGAGCCCCGAGAACGGGCTAGGACCTGGAGAGAACCCCAGTCTTTCCAGCGTCCGTTGGCGTCCTTCTTACGAAGCCAGATAGCTTCGTGACCGGGAGCGGTCTTGATGCCGTTGACCTTCACCATCTCGGCTAGCTCGGGATAATCCTGTTCGTTCTCGAAGAACGCTTTGAGCCGGCGGAAGAAGGTTCGCGCTGTACGCGCTTCGTGCGCTGAGAAGAGAATGTTCTCACCTAGGAGAACCATCCCGATAAGTGCACGGGCCTCACACAGAGCGGATTTGCCGTTCTGGCGAGGAACGCTGAGACCACAGACTTGGTGAGAGAATTTCCCGTTCGGTCCGTATGACAACCAAGACTTCAGAACAAGTTGTTGCCACGGATCGAGGTGGAGCCCGTACCGGGCTACGAACTTGATACCGACTTCCGCACGAGCGGTGTTCCCCAGGTTCTCTACGCGTCTAAGCGGAGTCTGTACACCGGTTATGTCATGAAGCTGATTCGAATGCTTCGTGGAAGTCGTCAACTTGAGTTGCCTCGGTCTTTTTCGGTTCTAGCTCAGAGATCTCCCTAGACAGGTCTGAGATTTGTTTGGCGTACTGGGGAATGACACCCGGAGACGCTTCGTCCATCGATCGGATGAGCCGGTCTCGGAGCGCTTTCAAGATTTCGAGATGAGTTCCGCCGTTCGCGGCGGAAGCAAGATCCGCCATAGCGGGAAACTCCCTTGAATTGGTCTAGATGACGTCCATAGCGGCTAGCTCAGCCGAGAGACGCTGAAGCTCGTCGATTAACGGTGGTAAGTCGTCACCAGGTTGACTTTCCGAATGTTCTCGAACTTGCGTCGGGCCTTCTCGGGGTCGTCCACGTGGATCGTCCAGGTAGCCGGTTGCTGGCGCTCGTTGTTTCGAGCGATAGCGGCATTAGCCCAGAACATCGCTTCCTCAAGCTTCGTAATAGCTAGGGACTTCTCACGTCCTGCCGGAAGGTCTTGGTCCAGCTTCACGGCTAGCGTCTTACAAGCGGTACGAACACTCGTGTGTTCCATCCGCTTCTCTTCGGTGGTAGCGGCGTGGAAGTCGAACCGGTTGTCAATATCCGGATTGGATGGCAAATCGAAGCTCTTTTCTAAGTGTCTGGTTCTCCCGGGCGCGTAGAAGCCGCCGGCTCCGGGGTAGCTTGTCGGGCTTCACTCGGTGGTGACGTTCGCAGCTGCACCGAGCGCCGTACATGCAGAAGTACGGCGTCTTGTCTGAACTCCCGAGCATTCGAGGCATTAACGGTTCTCCAGAAGGTCTAGAACGTCTTTCCAACGTTCGATGACCGCGTCTATAAGCTCATCGGAGACCTCAACAACACAGAAGCCTCGTATTAGGCTCTCATCGCGATTCTGAGCCACTTTTAACCCTTTACCCATACCTCGGCATCCCCCTCCCCCTATTGAGTGCCTGTATGGCCCGTATACCTGTGTAGAGTGGGCCTTCGGGGTGGGGGAGGGTCATACCCCCAGGGTCAGCAGGTCAAGCCGCTGCCGCGGCCGAATCATGCACACCCCGTATCCAGACTCTTGAGGTCCGGAGTTGATGAACTTGAGCGCCGGTCTTGTTACCGCGCTTCGAGTTGCATCTACGATGTGCTGCCTTCATCTCACCTAGGAGATGTCCACCCTTGGATCTCGGTACGATGTGATCCGCTGTCCATGACATGGCGTCGGTAGGTGGGAGAGATACGTCGATACCCGTCCCGCACAGGTGGCATACCTGGGATTGCCGGCGTAGCCGGTCACGGGCCTTGCGGTAGGCCCTGTGGTCCAGGCCATTGGATACCTTCCGCCTCGAGCGCTTAGGCATCGTCTTGCCTAGGCTTAGCCCTGGAGATCCAGTCCATGTAAGCGATTGCTGTATCCAAGTACAACGGCTCGAACACTCGGCACAGTTCTTCAGTGAAGTCCGGTATTGCAAGCCATCGGCTGATGTCTTGAGCTATCGGCTTGAGCACAGGGCTTATGTCGAGTGGCCTCCAGTCGAAGCCACCGTACACAGTTGGGTATGCGATACCAGCGCATCTACCTAGCTCGGTATCGATAGTGGTCATGTACTGGTGTAGTCCACGCAGTAGCAAGAAGTCATTCAGTGGGATAGTCGCTGTATCCGAGTCCCAGATCAGAACCCAGTTGCAATCCCATACTCGGATACGACGCTCGTTGCTCATTGACGCTGCCTTCGATTCATAGCGACCGAAGGCCGCGGTAAGCCGAGTCCATACGGATCTCGGCACGGATATAAGCCCCGGCTATGTGGGGGATACCTGGGGGTATCCCTATAGACCCGGGGTACGTAGTTGTGGCTAGACGCGGGTAGCGTCTAGCCTGGTCGGGTTACCTGGATTCGAACCTGGGCAACCGGGACGGACTTGCACCGCCCGAGCATCTACCGTTGATGTCTCTATAACCCGTTAGAGCTACCTGATTTGTTTATCTCTATGGCCGTGGGTAGCTGCCAGGCCACCGAGTATTCTAGAAATACTCGGCTGTGGTCGCTCTGGTGAGATTCGAACTCACACTGTCACGGGTCTAAGCCGTGCTCCTCTACCAATTGGGATACAGAGCGAAACACCCCGATACTCGGCCTCAGGGTAACGGCACTCGCACGGACGGGGAGGTTCGAACTCCCATCGAGCAGCTTTGGAGGCTGCCATTTTTTCCAGTTAAACTACGTCCATATGACAAGGCTTTTGATCTCGTAGTGCCCTGTTATTTCGTCTACGCGTGCATACACACGCTTCCCAGGTTTGGACCCCGGGACGTTGCGGAGGGCGGAGGAATCGAACCCCTGGCGCTCACGCGCCCGTGCCGCTTTCAAGGCGGTCCCGCATCCATTGCGGTTCAACCTCCGTGTGACATGCGGGGCTCGAACCCGCTTAGCTGGGATCACAACCCAGTGCCTCAACCTGTTTGGCTTATGCCACCACGATAAGTAGACATTTAACGTATCTTGTACTAAGGTTACTCTCGTAACAACAACTACAGAGAGTGAGAGTCGGATGAACTACACGGTTGACCCGAACTGCCGTCAGTGCAACGGCACCGGGATTGAATCTTTCATCGGGAACTACAGCATGTTGACCCACCAGGTTGCTTGCGGTAAGTGCTCGGGTGCGGATGCCGAGTACGCTGCACACTTGGCTCAGTTCAACAACTAGAAACAACCCCCGGGACCTAACCGGGGGTTTTTCTTTGTCTGGATAGATGGATTCGAACCACCGACTCCCGGTTCCCAAAACCGGGGCTCTGTCCTGACTGAGCTATATCCAGTGAGTGAGGATACCGAGATTCGAACTCGGATCTTCTGGGTGGAAGCCAGACGTGTTGAACCATTCTCACTACATCCCCAAAGCCGCCGGGTTTCGAGCCCGGCGGTTGACAGCACGTACAGACACAACCTAGGAAATCTGCACGGCAAAGCTATTCGAGCACTGTACACACGCTCAGGTTGCCAACCTCACGTCAGAGTTGCCGGGAGACGCTAAGCCCGGTTGCTCCCCTGGAAGGGTTCGAACCTTCGTTGCCGGGGCCAAAACCCGGTGTCCTGCCATTAGACGACAAGGGAAATGATCCCAAGATCATTGACCGTGGGAAGTGTCCCGGTGCCTGCCGTAGCTACAACACCGGGCCGGAGACCGACCGATCAGGGAGAGTCTCTCGTTGTCCACTCGGCACCAAGGTATTGGTGCCTTCACGATGAGCCATCTTGGATGGACTCACGACGGCTCCGGAGGGGAGCCGGCTACCGGTTACTTATGACCAGTAGACCGAACGCCCGTGGGTAGCGACACGGGCTGAGATTCGGCTATGACTTGCTCAACCCTCCGGAGCCAGGCAGGCCCGTTAGCCTGCCTTGCTTAGTAGCTAACCTGAGACGGTTAGCGACCGGGGCAAGCCCTCAGGCTTGCTTATGCAATGGCGTGGATGATCAGAGGAACGATCACCGTTCCTAGGCTCCACAGAGCCTTCACCACGGTCACGACGTCGTTGATATCGATGCTCGAAGACATCTTTGAATCCTTACCTATATAAGGGCCGCTTCAGGCGGCCCATGATCTAATGAGCGGGCTTCAGGGCCCGCTCTAAGAAGGTCGAAGCACTCCAGCGTAGACCTTCGTAATCTGACTTCGGTCTACGGAAGGATCAACCCTCGGAGGTTGATCCGTAAGGATCATGTTCATTCATCATCCCCGGGAAGTTTGTTCTTCCCGGTCATGATCATCATTCATGGGCCGTGATCGGCCCTTCATCATCAGCCGGTCTGAAGACCGGATCATCAGATTCGGTCGGAACTCCCTTCGGTCGTTCCTCCCTCATATGTATATACGTGTCACGACCCCCCTGATTCTGTCCACAAAGACAGGATTGTGTCGTAAGTCATAGAAATATCTTTGAGGATTGAACCGTCACCGAGAGCCAGAAACCCGCTCCGAACAGCGGGTACGGTGGATAAATTGACTTTTAACGTTGTTCGTACTAACTTGGTACTTGTAAGTGAGAGACACCGACCAAGGAGACACAGAATGTTCACCACCGTTGACCGCTTCGTCCGCAACGACCACCGTTTCAGCATCTCGCTGAACGAGAGCAAGCCTGCGTACTCGCAGTACCGCTACCGCGTCATGATGAACAGCGTCATCATGATGGACTTCCCGACCCTCGAAGCCGCGTACGCGGCTGTGGACCGCTACGCGGAGGACTAGCGGCTAGTCCATCCAGGAACCCCGGAGGACCTAACTCCGGGGTTTTTCTTTGCTCCGAATGTTGACCTTTAACGTTGTACTTGGTAGCGTCATAGACGCAAGATCACACATTGACAAGTACACAGCGAAAGCGAGTACCAGAGATGGCACGTGCTATGCGTTGGTCCGAGCTCGGAGCTTGGTTCTTCATCGATTCCGACTCAGATGATCCTTCGCTCGGTTATGGTCGCTTCGTCGGTGATCGGTTCGTCTCGATCACCTGTTTCGGTTCCGAGTCCATCTGGGCCGTATACGGGGACGACGGTAAGCCGATCATCGAAGGTTCGGGCCCTCAGCTCTGGAGGGCCGTAGAAGCCTCTGTGGCTGCTGCTAAGCGGTTCGGGTAGTTAGTCGCTTCCCATCCAGGTAAAAGAAAACCCCCCGGGACCTAACCGGGGGGTTTTCCGTCCCTGAGGGACGCCACAGCATACCAAGACCCCCGAAGCCGGTAAAACTCGCTCAGAGACCAGAACAGGCACCCTTACGAGGGTGCCTGTTCTTGTTTCCGGGGTACGGCTCGTCCCATGAGACTGATCGAAAGCTAGTGTGCCCCTAGCCTTGTAGAGCTAGTCTCGTGGGATCACTCACTGGCCCCTAGGGGGAACCGTGGTACGGCGGTACGGGAAGATCATTCGAGACGCAAGGGACGCTAGGGGTTGGTCCCAAGCGGATCTAGCAGACCTGGTTGGTGTTGAGGCACAGCAGGTTTCGCGGTGGGAGCGTGATATCGCACCCCCGAACCTGAACAACGCGGTGGAACTCTCACGCGCACTGGACATCTCGCTGGACGAACTTGCGGGTTTGATACCGCTCGGTCTGGATTTGTCGGGTGTCTGGTACGCGGCATGGCAGACTTGGCGCGAATCCGATCAAGTCATCAACACGCATTCGCTTATGGCGAAGCATCACGGGGAACGAGTCCGGTTTCAGGCCGAAGGTGATTACGACTGGTTCGGAGACTTCCGGTTGTCGTGGCACTTGCTCAAAGGGGACTACCGGGCCACTGAGCCCGGCGGGCCGGCTACCGGGGCGATGCTGCTAGCGCTCACGGCAGACCACGACATTGCACTCGGGTCCTGGTCCGGGTTGACCGGAGAGGGCAAGCTGGGCCGCGGTTGGGGTGTTATCGCCCGGTCCGAGCACGACTCGTCACGGGTACTGCTGCAACTGATCAAATCCCCGGGCTCCGTCACAGAATGGCCAATCGAACTGGCAGGGGTGGACAACAATGCTGGTAAGTAAAACCGACGCTGGCGAAATACACCGAGTGGATCTCGGGACCATGCGGGCCACCTGGATTGTCCAGGAAGGTGTTCCGCGGATCATGTTCATGATGGATCACACCTCCGGGAAGCCCGCGTATCGCTGGCCGGATACGCCTATGCCGCTATGCGGTACTGGCCACATCGCTTTCGACCCCGAGAAGTATCCGACGCTCGCAGAGGTTATCGAGATGCTTCCGGAGTACGAGACGACTCTCTGGGAGCATGTCCGAAACGTGCACAGGGCTTCGTGTATACCCGCACCGCGGGTCCCGGGGTGCGCCGATGCAAGGTCGTACACCCAGGAGGAGCACTCGGCATGGTTGCGGGGGATTGGTCGTCCGCATGCCTAACGAGAGGCTGTACACCCGTGAGGCGTACGCGGAGGCTCTCAGGGCCGCTGAAGGGGTTCCGGAGAGTCTGAGGGTAGAGGAAGTCCAGCGCGTGTACCGCGCGCGGTTGGACGCGCTCAGAGAACTCGATAAGCCCGATGCTCGGGGCGATGCAGGGGAGGTGATTCCTGGACCGAAGACCGCCGGCTAGACGCCGGACCACTTTGCAACCTGAGGAACCCTCCGGAGGCGGCTTGCTCCACAAACAAGCGCCTGAACCACCCGGAGGGTTCTTTCATGTCGTGACCAGGCAAAACAGACGTATGTTGACAATTAACGTAGATCATGCGAAGCTATCGCTACAACTTCAGAGCGGATCGGAACACTAGAGGTTCCGGCGAGGTGCGGGAATCCCCAAAGCTATAGGGATCGAGAGCTATGCAAGCCAAACTACCCACCGAATCGCCAGAAACGATAGATTGACGTTTAACTCCGATTCGCCTAAGGTTGGAAACATCGATCAGGGAAACCCGATCGGCCCCGCCGGAAGCTTCTCCGAAGCTCTCGGCAAGCAAGACACGGTGTGACGGACACCGGGAGCCGCTAGCGGATCTCAGGACCGGGCTGCACGTGAACTTTGAGAACTACATAGAGTAAGCCAAGAGCGCGAATGCGACTCCAGGTCTGTTCCCGCACTGGAGCGGGCGAAGCTTCCATAGTTCGGACATGTCCCAGACTTAGAGAAGCGTGAGCGCTCCCCGAAGCCGCCGGGTATAGCGGCAAGATTCCGAGCGGGCCTAGCGAAAGTTACCCCGGGTAACCCGGGTGGCTATGAGATGAGTCGTGGGTGACTCGTACAAGTCTTGTAGCTTAGGGCCGTGTCCGAGAGAGGCTATCGGATCGCAACGGGCCTATAGCTCAACTGGCAGAGCACCCGGCTTTTAACCGGGGGGTTCAGGGTTCGATTCCCTGTGGGCCCACGAGAGTTCGCCAACCGTAGGGAGTGGATATGAATAAGGCTCGATTCGCGCGACATCTACAGGGCGCAACGTATCAGGGTCTGATAGATGCAGGAAAGGCGCGGCTTGGGTTACTGGAAAAGATGACTCCAGAAGATCCCCAATACCTTGACTACATCAATCAGACGACCGCCATCCTCAATGAAATGAAACGACGGGGTAGCTTCTAACCCTACGAAGGGCTTATAGCTCAACGGCAGAGCTGGGAAGAAGAGAGGCTTCCCGAGATCCGGGTTCAAGTCCCGGTAAGCCCACCAATACCACACACACCGAACTTTAAGGCGAACCATGAAGCTTGTGACTTCGAGCAAGGCTGAGTGGCAGAAGGGCAAATCGGGGATCTACGCGTACTTGTCGATTCTCGATTACGGCGCTTCAGTCACGTACACCCCCGGCATTCAGAAGTGGGAATGGCGGGTGACCCACAAACAGAAGCTTATTGCCTCCGGCACCGATGATTACGCGGCGGAAGCCGTGTTCATGGCGGAAGCCGCGATCAAGCTTCACCACCGCAGAAGGCTTCGCAAGGTAGCATGATCCGCAAATATAGAAAGGTGCTCTAATGGCAAACATAACACTTTCTCAACTCCTGGAACTTCTCGCTTACGAAGGCGACTCGGTAGCGATAACCGAACAGCTCGGACACGTGGTGATAGCGCCAACCGATAATGCAGTAATGAACGGGTACAAGATAGTCGCGAAGCGTGATGAAGTCGTAGCGTGGCTGAACGTCCACGAGTTCGACCCGGTGCCGGTTCTCGCAGAGTTGAACCAGCGCATATACCTCCGCTAGACGGAAGCCCCCGGTTAGGTCCCGGGGGCTTCTATTTAAGTCGTAAATTGACCTTTAACGTTGTGCGTGTTGTATCGGACAAAAGTCCGGCGGATGCTCTGTCCGGTGCTAGATACACAACCGAGAGGAACCAGCGAAATGATCCCCGAGCTAGTCAACGAAATGCAGATACCCAACGACATAGAGTCCGCTGTCCTGGACCTCAAGGGCTTGGGTGGGCTGATCACTGCCGCGGAGTGGCAGCGTGCAGCGCTCGTGTTCGCATTCACGTACGAAGGCCGGCCCGGTGGTCGGTCTACTGGTCAAGAGTCACCAGTAGCGCTCTCGATCGATGAGTTCTCGAAGCTGGGTCTTGCTGGCTTGAAGTCTCGGAACTCGGTTCGGAAGTACCGCCGGGCGTGGGCCCTCGCGATACAAGACGGATTCGCGACCTACATCATGCCTGGGGATTTGATCGCTCTTCCCGAAGTCGAGTGGGACGAGTACTTCAATCCGCCCAAGGCTCCACAGGGGCCGTCTGAGGGTTCGGGGGATACCGAACCTAAGCCGAAGCGTGAAACTGGATCTACGGGCGAATCAGAGCCCGATACGGGGCTCCCGGAGGATATTGACCTGGACGTGACCAAGCCGGGTGCAAAACGTTCCCGGCAAGGGTTCCAGTTGCTTCAGGGGATCGAACCCGCTCGGGTGCCGGAGAAGTTCCGCGGTGGACTGGAGCGTTTGAAGACCGGGCTCACCGAAATGGCTGAGCCGGGGGCGAACTACGAGCTGGTGTATCTCAAGATGTGTCAAGCGCTGGGGGATCTCACAGCGGTTCTGAACACCGAAAACTAGCGTTTGCTTCGGGTGCGCCGAGCTCGTGAGATTGATTTGTTATGCAAGCTGACATCCCATGCCAAATGAGTGACTTACTGTGCGGAAACCTGTAATGACCGGGGGGTACCGGTCGGTTATAGATTGACCGTTCCGTATGGAAGGTCTATGAACGAAACACGCGGTCGGATGAGCTGGCAGGTTGCCGAGTGGGTCTGGTAGTTTGTTCGGACGTGTAGGCTATCGAACAAGCGTTCGAGCCTAGGCTGAGGGAGGTTGAGATCATGACCACGAGCTCGGTGTTAACACCTTGTGTGCAGGGGGATACGGCGGTGCTACGAGGCACCGGAACATCATGATTTGACCTGGGGGAATGGTCGGAATCCGGATACGCCGGAGCCGATTACTGAGAAAAGGCTTAAGAACTGGGACTCAGTAAGGCCGTGCCCTTAGGTTGACGTTTAACGTCTAGAGGTGGGATCGTTGTTCATCACGCAACCACCGACACCTAGAAGGGGGTCCCATCAATGGGGCGCAAGCCGGTCCTTACGTACGAGAACGTTTACGAGCATCTCAAGAATGGCCTAACCCAAAACGAAATTGCTCATACCGAAGGAGTTAGCAAACAGGCGGTAGCCGCGTTTATCAAGCGGTACCCGGAATTGCAGACTCCCCGTCAACTTGTAGCCAAGCATTTCCCTTGGCAGGTTCCCGCTGAAATGAACTTTACATCTCCGTATTTGCGTATGCGTGATCACGGAGAATGGTGGGTAACCAACGGCAAGGGAATGTCGAAATACAAAATTGACCGACTCCGGTGGTGGTACCGGATGATGTGGAAAGAAAACGTGGTGCTTGAATTCGACCCTAACATTCCGCCTATCGAAGGCGTGAGTAACAAAGGCGGGTTTGCGTACCGTCCACGCGAAGAGTCGGACGAGAACTTTCTTATTCGGAAAAACGGGTACACCCACATGACCACCGAAGGTGAACACATCTGGGTGCTTCCGCGGCTCGAAGACATTCCATAACTGTGTGAAGGGATTTCCAATTGATCGGCGCTATAGCTCATCAGCACCTGGTTGTGAATTCGCCAGGGCTGTTGACAGCACATACGAGGCTGGTAGCGGAGCAGCTTCTACTAATAGTCACCAGGTCTATCAGGTTCAATATGAACAGACCTGCGCTGTATGCGCCAATCGCGGATTACCTTGACAGACACAACCACACGAAGCTGAGCGAATTCCCGGAGGATAATGCATTGATGGGTGGCGGGAAAGCTATAAAGACCACCTACGAGATATTCGGAAGGAAGGAAGGGCTAGCATAACGCTACGATTGAGCGTCTCGCAGTACAACCAGTACGGGAAATGCCCGTACGCTTGGAAGCTTCAAAGGCGAGATAAAGTTTGGGAGCGGCCGGCGGCCTGGCTCCCGCAGGGAACAGCGGTACATGCAGCGGGGGAAGCGTACGAGAGGTCGGGCCGAACGCTTTCCCTAGAGCAAGTCAAAGACGTATTCCGGGCTTCGTACTCGGAGGAAGTCTCGAAGTACACCAAAGAAACACCGAATCTTTCATACTGGTTCCGGTCGGGACCTTATCGCGGCGCTCAAGACATTGAGCGCCGTTTTGGTATCGGTCTCGAACAGTGCGAGAAGTACGTCACCTGGTACGACAAGCACCCCGAGCAAGTAGCCTGGACGGCTCCGGACGGGACTCTGGGGGTCGAACTCGAATTCGACCTAGACCTAGACGGAGTGCTGGTCAAAGGGTTTATCGACAAGGTCGGCCACGATACCAAGCGTGACGTGATGTACGTCCGCGACAACAAAACCGGCAAGAAACCTCCCGAAGACGATATGCAGCTCGGGACGTACAAGGTTGCCGTGGAGACTACGTACGGTGTCGAAGTCCCTGAGGGTGACTTCTGGATGGGCAGTACCGGCAAGCCGACGATTGCCCGGGACCTGAAGGAATGGACCCGCGAACGGGTGACCGAGAAGTTCCACGAGCTTGCAGACAACATCAAGCAAGAGCGGTTCGACCCGGACCCCGAGACATCGAAGTGCATGTTCTGTTCGGTCAGCGCGTCATGCGCGTTTTCTGCTTGACCGATAAATTGACATTTAACGTAAGGTGACGAAATGCCCCGAAGGGTATTCGTCCAGTGGGGCGCTTGTCGTGCCGTGACGGGCGAACTACTGGCGCTGGTGGTCTTCGAAGACCAGACCTACGAGTACATCCCTCACTCAGAGTTCTAGGAGAAGAACAATGATCGCTGAAGACCCCCGAGATCGGTACTGGGATCTCCCCGACCCGACTATCGACCTGGACCCGAACGACCCCGTGTTGGAAGACCCGCGGGCACCATACGAGCCACTCGGAGTGCTCCGGATGTTCCGCGGTGGTATGAGCGCGGAGAAGATCCAGGGACTTCTCAACCTTGAGCCTCCGGAGCTCGTGGGAATGCTCCGGTGCGGTATCGACCTGGAACAGTCCGCGCACTACGCGGGCCGGCCACTTCACTCGGACGAGAACTTCAAGGGGGGACAGTGACCAGTAACGATGTTCTTCTCCGCTTGGCGGAGATGGATGCGGCTATCTCGGAGTCCGAGTATCGGGAAGCCAAAGAAGACCAGAACACCGCGGGTATCGCCACCGTGGTATGCGCCGCGATCGGCACCGCGGGTGTTGTCGGCGCGGCTTTGGTTCATGGCGGGTTCTCGGCTATCGCAGCGGTGTTCTTTTTGGCTGCGGCCTTCTCTGGTGTCGGTTACCTCGATAAGTCGGACCGGACTGCTATCGCGCGGCGAAGCTACTACATCGATAAGAAGCGGTACGAGAACCAGAAAGAGCAGGTGTCCTTCTAATGGGTCTGTTCAGTAGTCCTCCACCACCGGTTCTCGTGAAGATCGTGACGAAGAGCGGAAAGATCCTCGAAGCACAACTTATACCGGCGGGTAGCGAGTACACACTAACCGTTCCAGATGAGTTCTTCGATCGCTACAAGGTGACCCCGAAATGAGACGGCTTGTCATCGGATCTACCGCGATGCAGGCTCACGGCATCGCAACCCGCGAGCCGAAAGACCTGGATCTCTTCACGGATGTCCCGGAGGCAGATTCGCTCTGGGACCCGCTACTCAGTGAGTGGCTTCCGGCAGGCACCGACCGGGTAGCGACCCTGGATGAGCTCTACACGATCAAGTTGTCTCACAGTTACTGGGAGCTTCCTAACGGATCGTGGAACAAACACATGTCGGATCTCGTGGTCTTGCAGGACCACGGGGCGAAGGAAATCGGTTGGCTTCACGATCTGCTGTACCGGGTTTGGGAGATCAAACACGGTCGGAAAAAGGTGGATCTCGAAAAGGAGTCCGAAGAGTTCTTCTCGGATGCTGTGAGGCGGAAGTACGTGCATGACTCGTTGCATGAGTCCGTAGCGTACGGAGACCGGCCGATCTACGAAGAAGTCCTTGTTCCTGGCAAGTCCGTGAAGATGGACATGCCGAAGATCTGGGCAATGCCTTTCGAGAGGCAAGTACAGCTCTTCCGCGAAGAGATCTACGTGACAGCGCTTGAGCGTTGGGTGGTTCCGTCCGACTACACGTGCAGTCCCTCGCTGGCGTATGCACGAGCTCTGCGCCGGACAATCACAAGCCTTACCAAAGGCCAGTCCGCGAAGTTCATTGCGGAGAACTACCGGGTGTTCCGTAACCCGGACATCAAGTATGTACAACATCACTTGTCCAAGGCGGACAAGCTTATTCCCCTGGAGGTAGCGAATTGACTCTGACCGCGAAAGAGATCGAAGCCAAGATTGAGGCGTTCGAACAGGATGGCCACGAATTCTCGTGGTACGACTGGAAGTGGGAGACGGGTTTCGACGCTGTAGACGTCCCAGACCTGGGCAAGGTGTGGGTTGTCGATACCTTCGGAGGTGGCGAAGGTTCCGGTGAAGAGATGTACATCATCTTCCGTGTCCTGGAGACCGGAGAGCGCCCATACCGCGCTCGGTACTTCCAGAAGGACGGGTATTACGCGTCGTTCGATGGCTCCAACTGGGACGGAGCGTTCTTCGAGGTCCGTCCCACACAGATCAATGCGACTATCTACGAGAAGGTTGGTAAGTGATGAACGACAATCAGGCGAAGCTGTACAAGGCGTTCTACCTTCTGGCGGTTGCAAACTCTTGGGACAACTGGGAGTGGCAGAAGGACCGGGACATTGAGGTTCCGGACCTTGGCCGTGTCCGTGTGCTGAGCACTTTGGATGACTCGCGGAGCCGCGACCGGTACGACGAGTTCGGTGAGGGTTCTACCGCTCCCGCGGGGATCGTGTTCCGAGTTCAGTTCTACGAGGACGGCTCCGAGCACCTGTACCAGAAGGACGGTACGTACGACTCGTACGGCACGGTGTCGTACTCGGGTGGCTCGTTCTTCGAGGTGGTCAAGAAGGAAGTCAAGTCGTTCCGGTACGAGCGGGTCTAGTGATGGACAATATCCTGGATCAGCTCGGATTCAGCGAATCCGAGCGTAAAGACATCGCCAAGGCTATGGCGATCGAAGGCACCGATCATCCCACGTACTTCGTGTTCGGGGCGGTGCTGGAGCGGGCGGAATACCTCAACACCGGAGGTCGGTAGCCGCTGTGACACCTGACAAGCATTACTGGCGGTGTTATATCCACCTTTTGCTTAAGGATCGGCACGGCATCGGAGCCGATGCGTACATGCCGGATATGCGCTTCAGTTACAAAGAACGAGTGTTCGAACGGTTTTGGCGAATGTTTGTGGAGGGCAAATGAGGACTGCGAAGGTTTATGACACGTGGCGAGACCTTCCGGAAGACACTCTTGCGGTTGATGGCGAGGGCAACAGACTGATCATCCGCGAAGGATTCTTGCACTGGTGGGACAACGGAAACGAGGAGTGGTACCGGGTTCTAGCTCTTCCGGGACTGTGGCTCCCGGACTACGGACCGATTACGGAGGTTGCCCGGTAGGTGTACACGCTGAATCAATCCCGGCGGGTCAGGGGTTCAGCGGGCGAACCGCTCCCGATCGTGTGGGAAGCGCTCGCAGAGAAAGGGGCGATCTACCGGCGTGGACAACTGGTGTTGATCTGCGCCGGCCCCGGCACCGGGAAGTCCGGCTTCATCCTGAACTACATTCTCGAAGCGTGTATCCCAACGCTGTACTTCTCTGCCGACTCGGATGCGTTCACCCAAGTCACTCGGGCGATATCGAAGATCTCCGGAATCACCCTGGAGGAATCCGCGGTTCAGTTTCTCCGCGACGAAGTCAGTTCGAAGACATGGGATGCCCTGAATAAGATCCCGCTCCGCATGGTGTATGAAGCCAGTCCGGATCTGGACACTATCGAAGTGCACATGCAGGCATACGAGGAAGTGTATGGCGATTATCCGAGTGCGGTGATCGTGGACAACATAACCAATGTTCACACCGACTCGGAGACTTCGGACGCATCATCGGGTCTTGAAGGGTTGATGGACTACCTTCACACGATGGGTCGCAACACCGAAGCGTGTGTGTTCTGCCTTCACCATGTTCAGGGCCCGTACAACGATGCTGACAAGCCGATTCCGTTGTCTGGCATCAAGAACCAGATAGGCCGGGTTCCGGAGATGGTTCAAACCCTGCACAAGAAGCGGAACGACTACGGCCCGGACACGTTGTGTGTGTCCACGGTGAAGAACAGAGGCGGTCGGGTCGACCCTTCGGGGGAAGACTTTGCCGAACTTGAGTTCACGGGCGAAACCATGCAGATCCGCGATTTCGCTACCAGATAAGTTGACATTTAACTATGAAAGATACATGTAAAAACGGGCACCCGATCAGGACCACTAGAGACAGGTGCGGTAACGGAACTTGCCGTAAGTGTCAGAACGAGTGGTCACGTCAGTATCAAGCAAAGTGCCGAGAGGCGATGCGCAAAGTAAAAGAACTTGGATTGGAGGAACTTATTTAGATGAGTGATGTTATTGAAACCCCGCACCACGGTGAACTAAGTCCGTTTGATGCTATCCGACATGTCCGGTCCGATGGCTCCGAGTACTGGAGTGCCCGAGCGCTCATGCCGTTGATGGGTTACACCCGGTGGGAGAACCTCCAGACGCCGCTGGATCGCGCGATGAAGGCCGCTGAGAACCAGAAAAGGGATCTGACCAGCAATTTCCTGCGATCCCAGAAAATCTCTGGAACCAAGCCTGCCGAGGACTACGAGCTCTCTCGCTACGCGTCCTATCTGGTGGCCATGAACGGCGATCCGAACAAGCCTGAAATAGCCGCTGCCCAGGAGTACTTCGCGATCCAGACCCAAGTTGCGGAAAAGGTTCAGCGCCAGGCACCTCAGACCTACGCGGATGCGCTTCGGGAGCTGGCCGACGAGTCCGAGCGTCGCGAGATTGCGGAGGGCAAGGTTCGGGAACTGGCTCCGCGGGCGGTTGGTGCCGAAGGCTCAGAGGCCCGCAAAGACGGTCAGCTCGTCTACGACCTTCGAGACTCGATTGCGACGTTGCTCAATGTAGACGCCACGAAGGTTATCCCAGCAGTGATGGCGCTCGGAGCCTTCACGCGTACTGGTCAGAAGTATCGGATCTCCCCCAGCTGGACAGACTTACTGTTTTGCAGTCCCCGGTTCGATGGCGTTAAAGATAGGGACAATGGCCCGGTCCGGATTCGGCCTAGAATGCAAGAGGAGTTCATGGAGCGGTTGGAAGCGGCGTATCTGGCGAAGATCTTCAAGTAGCGAAACTCACACCCGATAAATTGACATTTAACCATGGAGGTTACATGGACCTTGAAGAAATCTTGGCCGATGCTGACATTAACAAATATGATTTCACCGTGACAATGGTCTCCGGAAATACCCATGAGGGGACACTCGTGGAATACAACATTCGGTATGAGTACTTCACGATGGACGTTACGCGTGACAACTGGTCTGAGGATAAGAAATACGTGTTCGTAAATAGAAATCATGTCGAATCGATTTCTTGGGGTATTGACGACTGACGTATGTACATCGAAACCGAAGAGCTTGAGAGCGTGCTCAACGACTACTGGTCAGTTGTGATCGGAAGGGTTTACAACACCGAGTTCTTCTCGGTTCCAACTAAGTACACATTGGGGTAGCGCTATGACTACTTACGAAGTCCGAATGAACCCGTACAAAGGTAGGGAGAGGTTCCGCGTGGACCTCACCGACGAACAGCGGGACACGCTTCTAATGGTGGCGGACGCAGCCGCATACGAGCTTGGTTACGCGCTCTTCGAGATCGATGACTATGTGTCCGATCCGTACCGCGAGTACCGGAAGCGGATCGTGAAGGCGAACGACTGGCCAGGCGCTTCGGTTACCGATGGTGACTGGAAGGGGCGTGTTGTCTGACCAAGTGCATTGATTGTGTCAAAGAAGGCGTAACTACTCGTCGTAAGGCAACGGGGAAGCCGTTGCTTTGCGCCACCCATCGAAGATCCCGGCGTAAGTCTCGCCGGGATTACTCGTGGGAAAAACATATCCGGGAAACCTACGGTCTTACACCGGATGAATACTGGGAGCTCTACGAAGCCCAAGAAGGTTGCTGCTACATCTGCGGTCGGTTCCGAGCGAAAGACCGAAAGAAGCTCTCGGTTGATCACTGCCATAAGACCGGCCGCGTACGCGGTCTTCTTTGTCAGCAGTGTAACCGGGATGTGCTCGGGCACTTCCGGGATGACGTGACCGCGTTTGAGCGCGGTCGAGACTACCTAATCAATCCACCCGCGTTCGCTGTCATCGGTGAACGCGTAGTCCCAAACTTCGACCAACAGCAAAGCTGTTGATACGGCCCCGGCTTCGCTGGGGCAAGGAGAAACCAAATGAGCAACATGACTGACATCCTGCACATCATCTTCCACGCGCCGATCCTGCATATGCCGGTTAAGCCGCTTCCGCTGGTCGTTCTCGACTCGTGGACCTTCGGCCCTGCCTAACCCATCTCGAAAGGTAGCGATAGTGACCGAGATTCTTGACACTCTGAAATCCGCCCGTGATTACCTTGATTCTAAGGATGACTGGGTTAACGATCAGTTGACTGACCACATCACGATGCTTGAGAAGCTGGAAAAGCTCGGAGACCTCACGGCGGTTAAAGCCACCTACGAGGTCGCCCGGGTCGGCATTGACTATTTCCTGACCGAGTTTGACGACTTGCCCGCGGCGGGTAAGGAATTCTTCAAAGCGTTCTACGACGCTGCACGTGAGGGCACGGAGCCCCGAGCGTTCAAGGTCGGGGATCTAGTGAGGATCACGGGTCCGCTGAAGACCGCGAACGGGAGCGATCTCTACCTCTTTGAGTCGGGTGAAATTGCGAAGGTCACTAACCCGATCGACTCGGAGGGAGACGTACTGATTGAGCCACTTAACGGCGAAGATGATAATTACATTGATGCTAAGTCCCTGACGCTGGTCACGCCTCGTAAGTGGGACTCCCTCGCGGATGTTCCTACCGATGTCCAGGTTACGGATTCGTTTGAGTCCCTGGTCCGTTTCGATGAGCGCGAGTGGGTTTATGATTGTGACCTTGGTTGCTGCAAGGGGTATTCGTACTACACCGAGTTCCCGCCGTTCACTGAGGTGATCAAGTGAGTCAAGACGAGATGTGGCGGGACTCTCAGGAAGCGTTCCGCCGCTTCATCCGAAGCGTTGTTGAGGAAGTCCTAGCCGAGTGCGTTCCTCCGTCGAACAGTGCCGGCCCGGTTTCGAGTCTGGTGATTGCCGACACCACCAAGCGGTACAAGGACGCTCAAGGCGATATCTGGGAGTTCCGAGGTTCTCTCTGGGGTTGGCGTCGCCCTTATGGGGACGATTGGAACCCGACCCATAACCCATCCATTTGGGACTCTGAAGGACCGTTCACGGTGATTCAGTGACCGATGATGACATTTACGACTTGGCTACAGGCCCGGTCAATCCGCGTGAGAACCCGCTCACGCGGTTGGTGAACGATACGGAGAACTAGTTGTCTGATCCTTACTACGAGCCCGATAGCATGGGTCTTACCCAGGTTGGGCTGATTGACTTCGATGATGAGCCTTACCAGTTCTATTACGGTCTGGTTCTGTATCACGAAGAGTCTCGCCGGTTCTACTACGTCGAAGACCAGGGTTGTTCCTGCCCTACGCCATTCGAGGATTACACCTCGATTGAGTCTCTGGGTATGCCTATGACCTTGAAAGAGCTGAAGTTCCGGCTTCGGGGTGTGAACACGCATGAGTACCACACTCCTACGGAGCCAGTGAGTATGCAGGTCTCTCGAATCATCTCGAAGGCTACTGACCTATGGGAACCTCCGCGATTGGCAGCGTAGTGCTAAAGACGTGTACCCAATGCCATACCGGGAAGCCCATAGATGAGTTCTACAAGCATGGTATGGGCGACCCGGATAAAAGACATCCGTGGTGCAAGGACTGTACGAAAGCGCGTACTAATCTACGTAGGATTAATAACCGTGACGAGATAAAAAAGCAGGAGCGCACCCGAGAAGCTCGCAAGTACGGGCTGACACTAGATGAAGCCGAAAAGTACTGGTATCAGGGCGCGTGTGATGTATGCGGCATGGCGCAGAACAAAGCCAATTCGGACATCTTGCACATAGATCACTGCCACACAACGGATAAGATCCGGGGTGCGCTTTGTATCGGATGCAATCTCGGAATCGGGAGTTTCAAAGATAGCCCGGAGCGCCTACGGGCGGCGGCTCACTATCTGGAGAAAGCCCGTGGGGATACGTGAAGTAGTCAGCCATTATTACCCGGAATGGAAGCCGCCGAAGGATTCGGGACGTGAGTGGCTACGCACGTTGTGTCCATTTCACGGTGAGTCGAATGCTTCGGCTTCCATCTCTTACGAACACAACGCCTTCATTTGCAGAGCTTGTGGGGTGAAGGGTGACGTGTATTCGATAATCATGCGTGAGGAAGGAGTGGGGTTTGCAGAGGCTAAGCGCCTCGCAGCGGAATTATCTGTGGACAGCGGCAAGCCGATACGCGGAAACACTAGAAGGAAGCCCGGCAGAAGAGTATTTGGACAGCCGGGGACTAGCTCACGAGACGCTTCGGTTCGGTCTGGGGTACGTGGCCGAACCTCTCCCTGGTCATGAGTACTTCTCCGGGTGGATGTCTATTCCGTACATCCGCCCGCAGCCAGATCCGAAAGCGTCTTCGCTTTCGATTGTCAGTATCCGGTTCAGGTGCATCCGACCGGGATGCATCACATACCGCGAAGACGGAACCGTCTTCGAGGATCACCAAGGCCACGGTAAGTACATGACCGTAGCGGGTGACAGACCGCGGCTGTACAACACAAAAGCACTCCTAGAGCCATCCGACATAGTTTGTGTCACAGAAGGCGAACTAGACGCCATTACGGCCACGTTGTGTGGCAAGCCTGCCGTTGGGGTTCCCGGTGTCGAGTCATGGCTACCGCAATTCCGGGTACCGCTACTCGGCTACGAGACCGTGTATGTCCTGGCGGACGGTGATGAACCCGGGCGAAGGTTCGCCAACAAGGTTGCTGGTGAACTCCCCAACGCCAAGGTGATCCCCATGCCGGCCGGGCATGACGTGAACTCGCTTGTCCTGGCTGAAGGCTGGGACGCTCTATTGGACAGGATCAGATGAAATTTACCCCCGCGAAGGGGCCACATGAGCTCGGGTTGTTCACACTGGACGGAACCGAGACTATAGATGAAGTCAAAGCCGGGGTTCTTGCAGCACGCGAAGACAAAGCACGTGAACTAGGAGTCTCTCCGAACACCCGATTCGCTGAGTACAAGACTAAAGTCCCTACACGGTTCAAGCGAACCAGGTTCCCTAAGCCCAGGCCGGGAGACGACACCGTTAAGCATGACGAACGCACCTCGAAGGCAATCGCCGTATGCGAAAAAGAAGGCGCTGAGTTCTGGTCTATGGGTACATACAAAGGGTCCGTATGGGGTGTCAAAGACGGCAAATATGTAGAGATATGGGGAATGTAGTTGAGCGATGAATACCATGAAATAGTTGTCTACACCAAAGACAATTGCCAACCCTGCAAGGCAACAAAAATCTATCTCATGAAACACGGTATCCCGTATACCGAGATCAACCTTAGTAAGAACCACCTGATGATTGAAACGCTGGTGGAACAGGGACACACAGGTGTCCCGGTTGTCGAGTGGAACGTGAACGGCGAGCAAGGATCATGGTCCGGGTTCCGCCCGGACGATATCGAAGCATTGGCTTATCTCGTGAAGGGCGAAGAGTAGTGGATGACGATTACTTGTGTGACTGCCAGGACGACTCGGGGGATATCTGCTGGTGCTACGCGGATGACGGCTGGATGGACGAACTCGAAGACGATTACTACGACTACGGGATTGATTACGACTATGTAGGGGATTGTGAGTGAATCAAGTCAAGCTGACTACGGCTACGCCTGATGGCGGTACGGCAATCGTCACTGTCGAGTGGGACTCCGACCCGGTGTATGTGGTGGGAATCCTTATGGATCTCGGCTCACAGCGCGGGTTGAACGCGCTGGCGGATGCAATCGAGAATGATCAGGAGGTTGTGACGTTTTGAGTAACATCAACCCTTCGCACTACCGGTCGAAAACCGGCGCACAATTGATCGACATGATTGAGGATCTGCCCCATAATCGGGCAAGCGACGTGAAGTACACCGTGCGTGCCGGCGAGAAGAACCCGGATACCTTGGTTGAAGACTTGGGCAAGAGTCTTTGGTTCAAGCTTCGAGAGTTGTACCGGCTAGGGGTTACCACGTTCAACCCGGCAGCGCCGGATGCTGAGAACCAGCTCCGAATGTTCCTGGGTTGGGGTGATGCCACGAAGGCCAAGTCTCCGATGGAGAAGGCGTACGAAGAGATTCAGATCGGGTTCCAGGGAGCTCAATGGGAGGTCACCCCTAAGACGCAGCCTACGCCGCGTGTATGGGAGCGGTTCGCGGACATCCCGCGTGGAGTCTTCAGGGTTACGGATGCTGGCGGGGACATTTGGCTTGTCAGTGAGCCGCCGCACCGAGACGAGTGGGGACCGTATACGGAGGTCCTTGATTGACGAAACGGATCTTTATCGTCTCAGATATTCAGTACCCGTTTCATGATCGGAAAGCGCTCCGCACGGTAATCCAGTGCATCGGGGATATCCAACCCGATGAAGTCGTGTTCATCGGTGATGTCATGGACTTCCCGGCACAATCCCGGTGGTCGAAGGACACCCGGGCAGAGTTCGAGCGGGATCTTCGACAAGATGTAGACGAAGGTAAGCGGAAGATCTTCGAGCCGCTCCGAGCGGTGTATGCCGGCCCGGTCGGCTTCCACGAAGGTAACCATGATGAACGCCCGAGAACCTACCTCAACAAGTACTCTCCGGCGCTGGCATCGGTCAAAGCGTTCAACATCGAAACGCTTATGGACTTCGATTCGTTCGGGATCACGCTGTTGCCAGACTTCTACGAGATTGCTCCCGGGTGGGTTTCCACCCACGGGCATCTAGGCGGTATCCGCTTGTCTCAGGAAGCCGGTAAGACCGCGTTGACCGCGGCCAAGCGGTTCGGTAAGTCTGTGGTTATGGGTCACACTCACAGGTTGGGTGTCCAGCCGTACTCGTTCGGGTACGACTCGAAGGTCACGAAGACCGTGTACGGCTTCGAGGTGGGCAACTTGATGGACATGAAGCTTGCTGGCTACCTGAAGGGTGCAGCCGCGAACTGGCAACAAGGATTCGGGATCTTGGATATCGACGGACAGCACACTAAGCCGATGGCTGTTCCGATCGAGAACCGAAAGTTCATTGTTGACGGTTCCGTGTGGGCTATTAATTGACATTTAACGGGAGATTATGAACAACGAGGAACTAGACAAGGTCTTCAAGAAGGCTTCTGAATGGGTCACGTACTCGTGGCCGGGAGTTATCGAATCCGATGACTTGGCGCAAGAGCTTTGGCTCTGGTATCTAACCCGTCCGTCTGTCGCGGAGAGGTTTCAGCGGGCAACCCGGCGAGAATGCCTACAGCTTGCGGCTAGTCACGGGCACCAGATTGCAGCCGGGATCCGGACGGATAACGCGCGGTTCTCCAATCAGGTTCAGTACTCGGTGGGAGACATCAAAGACGCGCTAGCCGGCCGCTCACGCTGGCCGGAGATTCTCGAAGACATCACCCGGGGTATGGAAGCGTTGCGGGAACGCAACGACAACTACGCGGATGCTATCGAAAAGATCAAGCGCCCGGATGGCGAGACTATGACGCCGGCGGAGCGGAAGCGGCGTGAGCGCGCTATCGAAGCGCTGACCGAGGAAACGAACGCGGGTATCCGTCAGTTGTTCGACGGGTACACGCCGGAACCGGGTAAGACCCTGGGTGACGGACCCGGCAGTAAGCGCCGGGTGTTCCCGAATGACGTGAGCTCCAAGAACATCTTTGATTCCGAGTTCAACGGCATCCCGGGCATTGACATGTACCGGTCTTGGGTAGAGCCGGAGATGTACCCGGACGAAGGTCCGGCATTGGTTGACAACTGGTCTGAGTACGACCGAGAGGACTGCTGGAATGCATAACACTAACTCGGTGACCGTGTCCGCGGGCACGTCGCTTCCTTGGATTCTGTTCGGTGTGTTCCTGGCCTTCAAGCTGACTAACAACCTTGATTGGTCCTGGTGGTGGGTTACCGCACCGTTGTGGATTCCGTGGGCTTTCGCGCTTGTGTTGTTCGGGCTCGCGGGGATCATTAGGTTCGCGACTAAGTGACCGAGACGCAGCATCGAACGATGGAAATTACCGGTTTGGTGTATTCCCGACTCGGTTACCGAATCGAAGTCACTGACGTTGAAACCGGAGAGAAGTTCCGGTGGTTGCCAACCGACTTGATCAAGACGCTTCGCGGATACAAGTTCGATGGTGAATGGACGACGTACCGCCGGAGCGGTGTAGACATCGCAAAACTGGATAAGGAATAACTTGGAATTTACAGATACTGGGCGGCTTGTGTACGAGCGGACCTACTCCCGTACGAAGCCAGATGGAACTAAGGAAGACTGGCCGGAGACAGTTCGCCGGGTGGTTGACGGGAACCTAGCTCTGGTACCGGAGCGGTACCACGAGCCAGACGAGCGAGACCAGCTCGTATCGATGATGGAAGAGCTCAAGATCCTTCCTGCCGGCCGCCACTTGTGGGCTTCCGGCGTGAAAGGTGCTCAACATCTCTTCAATTGCTGGGTGAGTGGCTGGGACGAAAACCCTTGGGACCACTTTGAATTCACTTTTTTGCGGTTGATGGAAGGCGGAGGAGTCGGGGCGAACTACTCGAACCGGTTCCTTACCGGGTATGACCCGGTGCAGCTTCCTCTGTCAGTCCAGATCGTTTGTGACCCGTCGCATCCCGACTATCAGGCCATGAAGGCCGCGGGGCTTCTCTCCGAGCGGTACTCGCCGGAATGGGTTGGCTCATTCGTGGTGGAGGACTCCCGCGAGGGTTGGGCCTCCGCGCTGGTGGATCTCATCCAGACCCACTACCGCAAAGACGTCCAGAACTTCCACCGTGTGTACGACGTGACACACGTCCGGCCTGCCGGATCGAAGCTGAAGACGTTCGGAGGTACAGCAAGCGGCCCCGCTCCGCTTGCGAAGATGCTTCGTCAGGTCGGAGAGATCTTCTCGAACATCTCGGGTACGCCGCTCGATGGCATTACCGCGATGGAGATTGATCACGCTCTAGCCGAGTGCGTTGTGTCCGGCGGTGTGCGCCGGTCCGCTCGTATGGCAATGATGCACTGGCGAGACCCGCAGATCTACCGGTTCATCAACATCAAGGCTGATACGGGTTCGCACTGGACTACGAATATCTCAGTAGAGGTTGACTCCGAGTTCTGGGAGGCACTAACCCACCCGAGTGATGAACAGGGTTCGTTCGCAGACATGGTGATGCATGCCATCTCTACCGGCATGGTTCGGAACGGAGAGCCAGGTTTCTGGGACTCGTCACTGTCGAATGAAGACGAGCCTAACCCGGTTATCTGCACGAATCCTTGTGGAGAGATCACCCTAGAATCATCCGAACCTTGCAATCTCGGGCATGTGAACCTGGCCGCATTTGTTCAGGAAGACAGCACGGTAGCTTGGGATAAGTTGTTGGAAGCTCACTGGCTTATGACTCGGTTTCTGATTCGAGCAACATTCGCTCATGTGAATGACCCTAAGTCCCGTGAGGTTCTTGACCGTAACCGGCGTATCGGCGTAGGCCACCTGGGCGCAGCTTCTTATCTCGCTATGCGAGGGGTCAAGTACTCACAAGCGGGTGATACGAAGGAATACGAGGGGTATAGCTTCGCTATGACGCTGCAATCCCTCAAGGACGTAGTTGATCGAGCGGCCGGCGATTACTCCCATCAGCTCCGGATTCCCAAACCGGTAAAAACCACGACGGTTGCACCGACCGGGACGATTGCCAAGCTTGCCGGAGTCTCCGAGGGAATCCACCCGATTTTCTCGAAGTACTTCATCCGGCGTATCCGCTTCTCGAAGCTGGACGAAGACCAGATGCAGCAGGTTTGGAACCTGGTAGACCAGGGCTACACCTTCGAGGAAGACCAGTACGCGGACAACACGGTTGTTGTCTCGATCCCTACCAAAGACACTCTGGTTCAGGCGGTAGAGGACATCCACGGCGCTGAGATTGCCGAAGACGTGGTTGAAGGCGCTGATGACCTCACGCTTGGGGAAATGCTCGCAGTGCAAGCGCTGTACCAAGCCTACTGGGCCGACAACGCGGTGTCTTTCACAGCGAATATCGATCCGGATTGGATAACACCGGAAGGTGTTGCCCGCGCCCTCAAGTACTTCAGCGGACGGCTTAAGGGTGCCACGATTTTTCCGGAATCCTCGATGCCTCAAGCGCCGTATGAGCGAATCACCCGCGAAGAGTATGAAGCGTTTACCGCTACATCTATTGCCGATGGCGTGGACGAAGAGTGCCGGGGCTCTTCTTGCCCGATACGATAGGAGATAAGTTGAAGGTTTACACCGATGCGTTCCTGAATGCAGTTGCTAAGCACCTCGCTACTACCGAAGACCTCGATATTGCGGAGGTGTACTCGTTCGAAGAGAGGGTGATGTCCAGTGGAGGATGCGAGACATGCGCTTTTGACTGGGTAGTAGTGGATGTCACTTACAAGGACTCGCAGGGGCGTAAGCGGGAGTTCCGGTTCGATGATGATTTCGCAACGCTGGTTCGAGCCCTCACGGACTAGTCATGGATGACGTACGAGTAGTACTCGTCACCGGTTCCCGAAACTTCGAAGAGTTCCACATACTTAACGAGGCGCTACATGCCCAGCTGGACATAGCAATCCAGCAAGGGGAGCGGCTGATTGTCCGGCACGGGGATTGCCCCTCCGGGGCTGACGCCAAAGCTAGCCAATGGTGTAACTACTACCGTTGCAGTTATGTAGAGGAACAGAAGCGCCCCGCTGATTGGGATACCTACGGCAAAGCCGCTGGACCTAAGCGCAATACCGAGATGGTTCACGAGGACCCGAAGCCGGATGTGTGTCTCGGCTTCCCTCGCGGGGAATCCCGTGGCACCCGGCATTGCATGTCCGAAGCTCGAAAGGCAGGGATCCCGGTTATCGAATGCTGACAGGTAAGCAAGCGTGGACCTTGCTATTCGCCTTCGTTGCAGTCCACGAACTCACATGCAAACCCGGACAGCTGCTATCTGAGGAAGTAGATAGACAGCTGATCTCTAACCGGTGGACAACCGTTGCGTTCGGTGCGGTAACAGCCGCACATCTATACAACGTGTTGCCACCCCAGATTGACCCATACCACCAGTTTGGACGACTGGTGACTTTCATCCGAGGAAAGGTTATTTCTTGACCGACTACAACCCGTTTGATTCTGCCCCTGCTGATGAGGCCCAGGCCGCGGCGAATCCCGCTCCGATGACCGCCACCGTGGAGACTTCTGCGGATGGCAAGGTCACTGCGACCTTCAAGGGCAAGGGGTACGGGGACCCGTGGATCGTGGTTCATGCCAAGGACGTGTCTGACGCTCTTGATCAGATGATGGGTGACAACGGCAAGAAGCTTCTTGAGCTGATGGCGCAGACTGCCAAGGCTTCGAAGTACTTCGTTGAGCAGACCGGCGGTAACAAGCCGGAGAACGCGGATCGGCAGAGCTCCAAGACGAACGAGGCGGCTCAGAAGCCGCCGGCCGACTTCCCGGCGATTCCGGAGGGTTACGTGTACGTCACCGGTGTCAGCCAGAAGAACGGCAAGGTGTGGCACGCCTACGAGGATTCGAACGGCAATCGTCGTTTCATCAACCAGGACAAGGACGGCTCTTACAAGCTTCAGGCAGCGAAGTAGCCATACCCGGTAAGTAGACATTTAACGGCCCGGGTCACCCCCGGGCCTTTCGAAGGAACCTTATGAGTAGCGTCATTATCAATGACAATAAGATCCTAATCAACGGCGTGGATATCTCCGCCAAGCTTGCAGCGCTCGAAGCGGAGAACGCTTTGCTTAGGGCAGCGCTCCGGGCGGCGGAACCTTCGCACGCCCTACTGATCACTTCTAACCACTAGCCATTCGACGGACAGCGGAGCTGTCCATACGCGCCCAAGCTCTCGCTTGGGTCGGAGGTAGCGCAATGAGCTTCTACAACTCTTTCCCCGAGACTGTTTCTGTACAAGACCGAATCTCGGCTATGGATGCAGTAATCGCAAAGCTTGACGCGGAAGTCAATACGCTCAAGCGCAAGACCGACAACCGTAAGAAGTTGAGCCCCCGAGAGGTGGAGCTCATTCGACGGCTTGCCTCTCAGGGCTTCTCGCATCGGACGCTGGCGGATTCGTTTGATGTCAACAAATCCACCGTTTCCCGCACCGTGAACAACACCTATCACAAGGAGGATTGATATGCGTCCAGGTTCTCGTGAAGAGACGATGGCTGCAATCGAGTACGCCTCTCGTAGCTCAATGTTCTATCAAGGGATTCGTGATCGCCAACTAGCCGACGCCTATGCAAAAGTAGCCGACTTGCTAAGTAAGCGACTGGGGGACTAGTTGCCGGGCGGAACCCTCATCTTCGATATCGAGACACATTCCGCCGAACTCATGTATTCGATGGAGCCGGAAGAGTTCGTCCGGCTCATCGGGTATGCATGGAACGACGGAGACGTAGTACTAACCACGGACGTTGACGAGATCCGCGAACAGATCCGAAAAGCCCGATGGATCATCGGACACAACATCCACTCGTTCGATCTACGGGCAGTGTTCGGCATCAAGTCGGACGAGCCGCTAGAGCTCGCGATGCAGAAGCGGGTGTACGACACGTGGACTCATGCCGCTCTGGTGAATCCAGCACCGCATACGTTCATCAACCGGTTCGGGAAGAACACTCTTGCCGACAAGCCGGAGAAGATGAAGCGGTGGTTCTCCCTGGACGAGCAAGCACACCAGCTCGGAGTCCCGGGTAAGACCCATGACCTGAAAGAGCTAGCTCGTGAGTTCGGTGGATTCGGCAGTATCCCTATCGATGATGAGCGGTACCGCGAATACCTGGTAGGTGACGTTCAGGCATCACGGGTTGTTGCTCAAGCGTTGTTGAAGCTCGGTCCGTTGGATGTGTACGCGATGCGTGAGCAAGAGATCTCCGCTCGTGCAGCGGTCATCTCGTCCAACGGGTTCCGGGTTGATGTGCCGGTAGCGACTGCACGGGTTGAAGAGCTCAGGGCTCGTCGTGAAGTGATTCTCTCGGAGCTTCAGAGCAAGTACGGTTTGCCGACCGAGGGCGATTCACCTTGGGACACGCTCGAAGGCAAGGCCGCTATTCTGGCGGCTCTTGCCGATCATGGGATTACTCCGGAGTCCAAGCCTGATTGGCCGAAGACTCCGGTTTGGGAGAAGCGGAAAGAGAAGCGGGCGGAATCGCTTCTGAAAGCCACGGAGCTTGACGAACAAGTCCAGCAGTGGCAACGGGAGCTAGAAGCCGGAGAAGTCCCTACACGGTCGATTAAGGCCCGGGAACGATGGATCATCCGAGATACCGAGAAAGCGGCGGATCTCCGAGCGAATCCGCTTCCGCCAGCGTTCGGGTTGTCACTCGGTGGGGATGCACTCATTGACCTCACCAAAGGTACTCCGGCAGAGGACTTGGGCCGTGCGCTGTCCGAGCTGAAAGGCCAGCGTTCCCTAGCTCAACTCGCGTTGGATTCCACGCATCCTGACGGGTTTGTGCATCCGGATATCACGATGCTCCAACGGTCCGGCCGATGGAGCACCACAGAACCAGGTCTAACGATCTGGACGAGCCGCGGCGAGGGTGCTGTCGAGAAGTCGTACTTCATCCCGGATTCTCCGGATGATGTGTTGCTTGAACTCGACTACTCGAACGCGGATGCCCGGATTGTTGCAGCGTACTCGGGTGACCGGAAGTACGCGGAGCGCTTCGAGCCTGGTGCAGACGGGCACATGATCAACGCCTTATCTGCATGGGGAGAAGAGACCGTATCGAAGGACCCGAAGCATTACCGGCAACTCGCTAAGCCGCTCGGTCACGGGTGGTCATACGGTGGCCGGCCGAATGGATTGTCTCGTGCTTCAGGGCTTCCAGTCGAGACCGCTAAGACGTTCTGTGCTGGTATGGATTCCACGTATTCACAACTGGTTCGCTGGCAGAACCAGGTACGTAAAGAGTCCGCCCGCGGCTACGTCATGAACGAGTGGGGCCGGAAACTCTGGGTGGAGAAAGGCAGGGAGTTCACGCAAGCGCCGGCACTCAAAGGCCAGAACGGTACCCGAGAGATCGTCTGTGACGCGCTTCTCCGGATGCCTCCGAGTGTTCTCCGCCGGGTTAAAGCTCAGATCCATGACGCGATGCTGTTCTCGGTCCCGCGTCACAACTGGGAAGAGTGCCGTGACTATCTCATGGGTTTGATGGAAACCAGCTTCATACCCGCCCGTGGCGGACAAATTATCGAGTTCCCGGTGTCTGCTGGACCGCCCGGGGACAACTGGCAATCAGCAAGCCATGACTAAGAAACGAGATGAAGAGTTGATCATTACCACCGTGAAAACGCTGGCAGTACCGAACTACGGGGAGTTGACCGTAGGGGATATGTACCTTCTGTTGGAAGGATTTCCCTCGAATGCACAGCTAACCGCGCACTTGAACCATGACACGAATGAAGTCAGCTTCATTGCAACGTTTATGATGGAGGTTTAGTAATGACCCTTAATACTGCTGAACTGTTCGAGCTTGCCAAGATCTTCTCTGACGAGTGGGACCGGCACCTTCCCGAGGAAGATGTCTGGGTTTGGGAGGATCAGCCTCCGGTTGATCAGGCCGGACAAGCGGAAGGTGTCCGCGCTGTAGTCGAAGAGCTGGAGCGCCGGGGATGGGCCAAGCGCGCTAACGGCGGACCTATCGATCTGGGTAGCTTCGAGCACAACGAGAAGTTCGCTAACGGCGGTGTGATCACTGCTTCGGTTGACGGTAAGACGTTCCGGGAACTCGGATTCATTGACTCAGTTTCGGTCAAGGCTTCGTCCCCTTATTGGTACTCGGTAGGGTCTATCTCGAAGACCGAAGAGCTTGCCGATTGGGAGAAAGAGCTGGTCAACCAGACCACCTACAGCGACATTCAGACGGAGACCGTGAAGGACTCCTACGAGGGTCCGTGGCATCACTGGGCGGATGTCCCGGACATGGTGGGTTACACCGCGGAGGAAGCCGGAGTTGTGTGGGTCAACCTGCATGGTAAGCGCCACTTCATCCGCAGTGTTGACGGTGGTCTGACGAAGTCGCTCAATGATGAAGCGGCTATGATTATCCTCGCCCCGTTCACGGCGGTTGATACCGTGATCACCTGGACTCCTAGTGCCGATGTTCAGGTGATCCGTAATACGCCCCGCGAGTGGGAATCCCTCGATGACGTCCCCACCGATGTTCGGGTTAAGGACCACACGGGAGATTTTCTCAGCCACGACGGTGAAAAGTGGCTTACATACTCCGACCTGAGTTATGGGGACGGTTGGGATAACTTCAGCGCTACCGCTATGTACGGCCCGTTCACCGAGGTTCTTGATTGAGTCGTCCGACTTGGGATGAGTACTTCATAGGCATAGCGCGGGCGGTCTCCGCCCGCTCTGATTGCCATAGAGACAAAGTTGGAGCTGTAGTTGTACGAGATAAGAGGATTCGAGCTACAGGTTACAACGGAGCACCAGCCGGTAAACCCGGCTGTCTGGAATGCCCTCGAAGAACTTCGGAATGTGCCCCGGGATCATCATACGGAAATTGTGTGGCGGTACACGCCGAAGCTAATGCCCTGCTCTACTGCGACAGAGAAGACCTCGTAGACGCAACCCTCTACATCACCCGCAAGCCCTGCTATGCGTGTTCGAAGCTGATAGCAGGGGCCGGGATCTCCCGAGTTTGCACACCGGAGGACATTTGACACTTACAATTACAGATCTCTTCTGCGGGGCCGGTGGTTCAACTACCGGCCTTTCTTATGTCCCGGGCATGAGTGTCCGGGTTGCTTCTAATCACTGGCCGCTTGCAATCGATTCACACGGTGCTAATCATCCGCACACCGATCATGTGTGTGCGGATATCTCGCAGATCGATCCCCGGAGGTTTCCGAAGACGGATATCCTCTGGGGCTCCCCGGAGTGCACACACCACAGCCAAGCATCCGGTAAGAAGCGGAACCACGGGTCCAACCCGGACGAGAACGGTGAGGTTCTGCCCGATGACGCCGCGGAGCGTTCACGGGCAACGATGTGGGACATCCCGCGATTCGCAGAGCGTCACGAGTACCGAGCAATCATCACTGAGAACGTCGTGGATGCAGCGAAGTGGGTGATGTTCCCGGCGTGGCTGAACGCTATGGATCTTCTCGGATACAACCACCAGATTGTTTACCTGAACTCGATGCACGCTGGGGCGTACGGTGAGCCGGCCCCGCAATCGCGGGACCGGATGTACGTGATCTTCCATCGCAAGGGAGACCTTGCACCGGATGTCGAGAAGTGGACGCGACCTAACGCGTGGTGCTCAGGGTGCGGAACAATCGTTGCGGCTGTTCAATCCTGGAAGAAGCCGGATCAACGCTGGGGCCGATACAAGGCCCAGTACGTCTACCAGTGCCCGAATGCTCAGTGTCGGGCTGTGGTCGAACCCGCGTGGTTGCCCGCGGCTTCGGCTATCGACTGGACGATTCCGGCGGAACGAATCGGAGACCGGAAGCTCAAAGAGTTCAAGGACAAGAAGACCGGTCAAGTCACTCTTAGCCCCTTGGCTCCGAAGACGATGCAGAGAATTCGGGAGGGTGTAGAGAAGTTCTACGGAGTACCCCAGCTGGTTCCTGCGGGTGGTACGTGGCATTCGAACTCGTACCCGGTCACTGACCCGATGCGAACCAGGCTGACTCGGGAGATGGAAGGGTTGCTGGTCCCGGTCGAAGGTCGGGACGGTAAGCAAGCTCAGTCCGCTAGTTCGCCGTTGCGTACTCAGACAGCGCGGAACGAAACTGGTTTGTTCGTGGTCCCTCTCCGAAACCACAACACGGCCAAACCGATTACGGACCCGTTCGATACCTTCGCCGCGGCGGGTAACCATCACGGTGTCGCTGAAGCGCATTCACGAGCGATCGAGGATTGTGGTTTTCGGATGCTGCAACCGCATGAGATCTCTCGGGGTATGGCCTTCCCTGAGGGATACACGATTCTTGGCAACAAGCGTGAGCAAGTACGACAGGCCGGTAACGCGGTAACTCCGCCGGCCGCCCGGGACCTGGGTTGCGCTGTTGCGGAAGCACTTGGATACGAGATTGGAGATATAGCCGCATGATCAAGGGATGCGAGTTTACCGACGAAGCCCGTAAAGAGTTCGGGATCAAGGGAACAGCCGGTTACCCGATTGCGGTCATGGATGAGAACGGACGGATCTTCATTCCGACCGGTGAATTCATGACCGACCATGAGTCGGAAACAACCTTCATCAAGGTTACGGAGTACTGATTTGACTGCTGAACAACCGGACGTGCTCGAAGATCTAGCGACATGGGTGAAAGCGTTCGAAGACGATTTCGGGGTGGTGAAAATGAAGGCAAACCCGTTGTGCGCTCACTGGATGATTCAGGTACCAAGCTCTCTCGCCGCACGAGCGGACAAGGTTCGACGTAGGTGCATCAACCTGGGGTGTGACCACGAAGACTTGCTGGACCCGGACGACGAGCGATTGAAGTTCTCGGGTCCGAACTACGGGAGGTCGTGACGTTGAACCGTCTAACAGCTATTGGCCTGATATGGGAGCTTAACGAAGGCAAGAACATTCTTGTTGTCGGACGGTCCCGGGAGGATACCCGGCGCATGTTCGACACTGTTACCAAAACGGCTTTTGATCAGAAGGTCTCAGATCTGGTCCACCGGTTCAACCGTTCGAACGATGGTGGGGTTATCGAACACGTCTCCGGGCATTGGATGACGTTTGTACCCGCAGATCCGGGAGCGCTCCGGGGTTACGCCCCGGACGTTATCTATCTCAATGCCGCGTATACCGAGGACATTGCAGCGGTAAAGGCCAGTAAGGGGGCGGAGGTGATTTGTTCTTGAACCCGGACAATATGCCACTGCAAATGGTCATCTTCGATGGAGACTGGCACATAGTCATGACCGGCATGGTTGATGCATACACCATCAGCAATGTAACCCACCTATCGAAAGATGTCATTCAGTACACGGTTACCGCGTACCGGATACCGAAGGGGTTACAGGTTGAGTGACCTAACCAAGTCTGAGCGGATCATCGCGTACCGGATCGTTGATGAGATTCTAGGCCGGGATATCCCGGCCGTAGTTCTCCGGAGGCACCTTGAAGGGCCGGATATCCCGGCGATAGACCGCGAGGCGGTTATCGCTCGCGCACAACATATCCTTCGGAACCTCCGGGATGATGCCCGAGACCTTTGGAAAGAAGGGTGATGTACGGAACCACAGAGGTTTGGTTGCTGCCTAACGGGAACATTGCATACCGGATGGACATCTGGTATCGCGAGCTTGGTCCGGACGGTGAGGATTGGGGGAATTTCTTCAAGCTCCCGAAGGGCTCTGACTGCATTGTGTGGAGGAGTCGGCCCCAGTGAGATTCGAGATTCATGGAGATGAGACCGGGGTAACGATCACAACTGACCAGTGCACGTACGAACTGAAGCCGCGCGGGGGTATTGAACTCGACTTCAAGCGTGATCCGCGCTGGCGAGAAACCATCTATTCATACCCAACGCTTCGGGACTATGCGGAGTTCCTGACACTCAGTATGGAACTCGGAGACTACCGAGTCACTCACTACACCGAAGCCCCGATGAACTACGGCGAAGGGACTTGGGTCCATTGAATAAACCGTATATCGAGATTCACGGGAACGATATTGACGGATTCGACGTGAAGATCCGAGGTTTTCAAAACCCGTTCAAGATGGGCCTAGATCGAGCACCGCGTATTGACTTTGAGCGAACACACTGGATGCCCCCATTCCAGTTCGATCAAGTCCCTAGGACCGCGGTAAGTCTAACCGTGGTCGGGTACTCGGTTACAGAACCTCCTGCAGACGAGACAGACGAAGGGTACTGGCTGCATTGATTTGGCTTGCCCTCTGGGCAGGCATCATCGGGATACTTCTTATGGCCCTGTTCATTTTGGGCAGAGCCTTTCTTTATGCCTTCGATAAGAAGCCGAGTACTCCGCTGGTGATCCTGCGCACTCAAACAAAGTGGAAAGAACCTAAGCGATGACTGAGATTGTTGTGACCCGGGGTTACCCGGGTTCGGGTAAGACCACACGTGCCCGTGAATGGGTCAAGGAAGATCCATACAAGCGGGCTAAAGCCCCCTCACGTGATGACCTACGAGCGCTTCTCTGGAACGTCGAAGGGATCGGAACCTTCGAGCAAGAAGAGCACATCACCAAGGTTCAGACCGCGGCGGTTAAAGAGCTTCTCCGCCGGGGACACTCCGTCATCATCGATGACACACACCTGAAAAAGAAGTACGCCCAGCGCTGGGCGGACATCGCTGCCAACATGAACGTTGGCTTCTCGGTGATGGATGTACCTACATCGGTTGATAAGTGCCTGCACCGCAACATGGTGCGGTTCAACGACGGAGGAAGGCTTGTACCCCCGAACGTGATTCGAGAGCTCGGCAAGAAGTTCCCGATTGAGTCGTGGCCGGAGATCAAGCCGACCGATCATACGATGTTTGAGCCGTATGTCCCTGACGAGTCGAAACAGGAAGCACTCATCTTCGATATCGACGGGACGCTAGCGCACATGACCGGGCGCAGCCCTTATGACTACTCCCGGGTTAACGAAGATGTGATAGATCCGGTTGTTAAGTGGATTCTGCACGCGGCGAACAACTATGGTGCCCGTCCACTCATCGTGTCAGGTCGAAAAGCGGAGTGCCGAGAAACTACCCGAGAATGGTTGCTCTCTCACGGCATCTTCCCGAAAGAGCTCTTCATGCGCTCAGACGGTGACAACCGGGACGACTCCATCGTTAAGTACGAAATCCTCCGAGACGAGATCGCACCGAATTACTACGTGTTGGGGGTCTTCGACGACCGTAACCGAGTCGTCGACATGTGGAGGCGGATCGGATTGAAGTGCTTCCAGTGTGCTGAGGGCGATTTTTGACGGAAGAGTGGATAGATATTGACGATTGGAATGGTCTTTACCAAGTTAGTGACCTGGGTAGAGTCCGTTCCCTATCTCGGAAGGTCCCACAGAAGAGATGGCATAACGACGGAAAACGCACTATTCGTACCCGCATCCTGAAGCCCGGTTCTTCTAGGGGTTACCCGCAAGTGGTACTACAGCGGGACGGTAGACGAGTACGGTACCGGATTCACCGACTAGTAGCGGGTACCTTCCTGGCAGATAGCTATTTTGAGGGTGCGATTGTCTGCCACAACGACGGGGATAAGACAAACAACGTTGTTGGAAATCTCCGCTGGGACACCCCATCCGAGAACAATCACGACACAGTACGGCACGGTAACAACAAACAGGCTAACCGGGAACTGTGCCTACGCGGGCACGTTTTACGCGAACCGAATCTAATGACATGCCGTACCCGGGGATGTCTAGCTTGCAACCGTGCGGCGGGGGTTCTGCGATACCGACTCGTCACTTACGGGGAGAGCATTACGCCCGAATCGATGCAACTCATGTCGGATGAGAAGTACAAGGAAATAATGAGGGGTTTCTGATATGGCAGAACTTACCCAAGAGATGCGGGACATTGCCCGAGATATCGCAATAGGTCGTCTGTACGACGATATCGAGTTCTGCGATGTGTGTGAGCGCTACGACGTAGAGGATTTCGGCAACGACGAGTTGAAAGCGATCCACGGTGAGGCTACGAGGATGCTCGGAGTGATTGCGGACTATATAGCTTTTCGGCCCGCATTGCTGGGGCCGTGACAGGTCTATTCGATGGATCGAACACCGATACGGGGATGGAGCTTGGGAGCTTATCCGTAAGGCTCTTCAGACAATGAAGGATCTCGAAAGGGATTGTTGATGTATTGGCTCTGGTACGTGGAAGTCGCTATAGCCTCCGGACATTTCGGGTTAACCCTGGCCGATTGGCACTGGGACAGACTTTGAGCAAGACCGATCACGAACTACCGGAGTACGTGAAATACCACTCGAAAGAGAAACGGACAGCGAAGAAGATAACGCATCGTCTAGAACGAGCGCGGGCTAAACAACTGATTGAGACCTGCCGCTATGACAATGCCGGTTCCCGGCAGATCAAGCCTACACAAGGGTGTATGACGCATTGAAACACGTATACCCAATGTACTTCATTCTCTTCGGGCTAGCGCTGTCATGGCTGCTAGCCCTTTTCATTCACTGGACATAGTTAGGTAGCGACTTTGAATCTTGACAAGCCGAAGAACGACGACTACGCGGGTGTGGTCACCTCGATTAAGGCGATTGTGCCTTTGGCCGGCCGGGACCTGATCGTTGGTGTTCCCGTGTACGGTCACCAGGCAATCGTTCCTAAAGAATGGAACGTTGGGGACCTTGGCGTGTTCTTCCCGGCAGAGGTGCAGCTCTCGGACGAGTACGCACACGAGAACAACTTGTACCGTCACGAGAACCTGAACCGGGACCACGAGACCCGCGGTTACCTGGAGGACAACCGCCGGGTCAAGGCAATCAAGCTTGGTGGGCATCGGTCGAATGCGTTGTTCATGCCGCTCTCGTCCTTGGCGTTCACGGGCATTGATCCGAGTGAGCTCAAGGAAGGCGATACGTTCGACACCTTGCACGGTGTCCCGATCTGCCAGAAGTACGAAGTGAAGCGGTCCAAAGAGCCGAACAACCAGGCTCCGATCCACCGCGATTCCCGGGTGGACAACCGGATGTTCCCTCAGCATCTCGACACCGGTAACTGGTGGCGGATGCAGCACGTAGTCAACGACTTCGATTACGTGTACGTCACTCAGAAGCTTCACGGTACGTCTATCCGTATTGGCCGGCCGCTGGTTCAGCGAAAGCTGACGTTGCGGGACAAGTTCGGCCGGTTCATCGGTGCCAAGATCCAGGAGACCGAGTATGACTCGGTTTACGGCTCCCGCCGTGTGATCAAGGACGCGAACCTTGACCAGAACCACTTCTACGACTCGGACATCTGGACCCGTGAGGGTAGGAAGCTTGACGGTTTGATCCCGGACGGCTTCATCGTGTATGGCGAACTCGTAGGTTGGACACCTTCGGGTGAGCCGATTCAGCGGGGTTATACCTACCAGATGCCCAAGGGTAAGTCCCAGCTGTACGTGTACCGGGTTGTCCACGTGAACCCCCAGGGCATCGTTACTGACCTCTCTTGGAAACAGGTCACGGAGTTCTGCCGAGACTTGGGCCTGAAGTCTGTACCGCTTCTCTGGCAGGGCTTCGCGGGTGAATTCGATGTAGACGAGTACATGAACGAGCGGTACGAGGACTGGAGTATCTACCGAGGCTTCGCGGTCCCGATGGAGCCTGGCAAGCTCGTTGATGAAGGTGTTGTGGTCCGTATCGAGGGTCGTACGCCGCGGCTGTTGAAGGCTAAGTCTCCTGAGTTCCTGGAACACGAAACCAAGATGCTGGACGAAGACGTGATTGACCTGGAGTCGCTCCAGGCAGCGTAAACGAAAGAACCCCCTCCCATAGGAGGGGGTCTTTTGCGTATCAGGGCCGTTCGGGGAACGGAGACTCTCGGAGGGACCATTCCGCGAGATCCGTTGATGCCTGTTCGAGTTCAGCCACCCAATCAAGATCCGTCGCAGCATCCTCAATGTTGATAGGGCGGCGGAATCCGGCATCTACGAGCATCTTACGGCGCTCTTCGATGTCAGACCTACCCCAAATATCCGCATACGTTTCGTCACTGTACGAATCTACCCACCCGGACTTAACCACGGGCATACCCGACAAAGCTTCTTGTCGTGCAAGAAGCGATGTCATCTGAGACCGATAGAGTTCCTGATCCGCCGGCTTGTTGAACAAACCCAACCGGCGGTCTTCCCGGAGGTTCTCGATAGTCTGGTTGACCTGTTCAAGCTCGTGCGAATGATCAGAGCCTTCCCGCCACACTCGGACCTTGATCCGAAGATGACCATGCGTGCGCAGAAACAATGTCTCTACCGCCCGGTCAAACACGTCAGCAACTACCGCCTTACCCGCACACGGACGCGGTGTGTTCGCACACCGGTAGTACCTGTGAACCCGTCCAGCCGATGACTCTTGAATCCGTTGCCCAGCGTTCTTGCCACACTTCGGGCAGAACGCCACACCGAGTTGAGGGTTACTGCTGTGCCTCCGAGACCGTCCGCTCTGGGTACGCTCGGACATCTCGGATTGAATCCGGGCCCAAGTCTCATCATCGAATGACGGAGGGCCAACACGAACCGGGTTACCGTCCTTGTCGAGTGCTGGTTTACCGTCAAGAAGTTTGATGCCCTGAGTAGCCGGACTGGTCAACACCGTGGTTAAAGAGTTGTGCCCCCACCGAGTACCCTTCGGGTTCTTTCCCGCTCGGAGCCGCACCCACTCTTGAGGACTAGGCACGTCATCGGCTACCAGCTTCGAGACGATAGCCGTCTTAGACATACCAGAGAACAGCATCCGGGCAATCTCGTGCAGCTTCTCTTGCGCCTCCGGGTCATGCCCCAGCGCTTTACCCACCCCGGTAGGGTGGTCAACAACCAGGAACCCGTACGGAGGAATACCGTACCCCCAACGGTCGGTAGTCCGAAGGAAAGCGATACGGTCTTGTGCACGTTGCTGGAAGCGTTTGCCTTCCATCTCAGCGAAGAACGAAGCCATGAACAACCAAAGACGGGTCATCATCGAAGTCATCGGGTCTTGCTGGTCTTCAGGCGTGAAGAAATCAAGATAGATGTTGTCATCGATCAGAACCAGGATCTTCCGATGCTCTTTAGCCCACTTCGTCAATGCGAACGAGTCGTCAGCCTGCCGGAACACCCGGTCAGTCTTGGCGAAGATCAGTGCATCCCAGTCCTGGGGCCGGTCCAACCACGAACGGAGGTCCGGCCGCTCCCACGGGGACAGCTTGATAGCGGACACGTCCAGGTCTTCCACGTGGCCTACAACCGTCCACGATTTCGACTCGGCGTAGCCGTCACCTTTGTCTCTCTGGGTGTGGTGACTGGTCTTCTCTTCGCCCTGCACGTGCGAGACGCGGGCGGCTACCACCGCGCGGATACTCACAGAACACCCCCGCGTCCGGCGGTACGTACGCTTACGGCGTGGCTCCATATGAACATGTACAGAGTTTACAGATTCACCACCTGAACTGCGGCACCATGGGATTCGGCCTGATCGATCACTGCCTGCTCATCGAGACCCGGGACGCGCTCGTGCTCGTCGACACCGGGTTCGGGCTGGAGGCCGTGCGGCAGCCCGGCAAGATGGTGGGTGCCGGCCGTTTCCTGCTGGGGGCGAAGCCGGCCGAGGCCGAGACGGCGGTGCGCCAGATCCAGCGCCTGGGCTATGACCCGCGCGATGTCCGCCACGTCATCCTGACCCATCTCGACCTGGACCACTCCGGCGGGCTGTCGGACTTCCCCGAGGCCACCGTGCACGTGCACGGACCCGAATTCCGTGCCGCCACCGCCACACCCACCCTGTCCGAGCGGTTGCGCTACCGGGCCGCGCAGTGGGCGCACGGGCCCAAGTGGATGGTGAACGAGGTCGAGGGCGGTGAGGACTGGTTCGGGTTCACCGCGGTGCGTGACCTGCCCGGGCTGCCGCCGGAAATCCTGGTGGTGCCGCTGGCGGGCCACACCCGCGGGCACGCCGGGGTCGCGATCGACCACGGCAACGGGTGGCTGCTGCACGCGGGCGACTCGTTCTTCGCGGAGTCCAGCATCCATCCCGAGGAGCCGTTCACGCCGTTCTGGTGGAAGGTCTACGAGACCGGAGCCATTGCGGGCGAGGCCTATCGGGCCAATCAGCGGCGGCTGCGGGAACTCAGGAAGCTGCACGGTCACCAGGTGACGATCATCAACTCGCACGACGCGGGCATTTTCGCCCGTACGGCCGGCAGATGACCAGCCCCGACTCTCGGGAACTCCCCGCTCCGCTGCCCCGCGGTTCACGGTGGAGCCGATCGCGGTTACCGGCGGCGGGTGAGCCCCTGTTCGTCTACGGGACTCTGCAATTCGGCCCGGTGCTGACCGAATTGATCGGGCGGGTACCGGCCATGGAACGCGCGCGCTCGATCGGGCGGCGGGCGGCCGCGCTGCCCGGCCGCGCGTATCCGGGACTGGTGACCGCGACCGGCTCCGTGACCGAGGGGTACCTGCTCACCGGGCTGACCGCCGACGAGTGGCGGGTGCTCGACGCTTTCGAGGACGACGAATACGATCTGCTGCCGGTGTCCGTGCACGCGGGGGAGCGGGTCGGATACGCGTGGACCTATGCCTGGACCGCGGAGGTCGAGGACTTCGAGTGGTCGCCCGCGGCGTTCGCCTCCGAGCACCTGCCGCGTTACGTGGGGAAATGCGCTGCGTGGCGGCGAAATCTGGTCCTGCTCAGCGAGACTGTATGACGCCGGACACACTCGTGCGGTAGAAGTTGATCGCATGGATGCAGAGGGCACTGAGCTAGAAGTGGCGGGCGCGCGGTCGCAGGCGCTCGGAGATCTCCTGCGGCGCAGCGCCGCCCGGGTCCCGGACAAGACCGCGCTGGTCTGGCGGGAGCGGCGGGAGAGCTACACCGAACTCGATGCGGCGGTGAACCGGGTCGCGCACAGCCTGGCCGATCGCGGTGTGACGCAGGGCGATCGGGTCGCGATCTATTCACACAACTGCCGTGAGTTCGTGCTCGTGTACTTCGCGCTGGCGCGGCTGGGCGCGATCTCGGTGCCGATCAACTTCATGCTCACCGCCGACGAGGTGGCGTTCATCCTCGAACACTCCGGGGCTGTCGCGCTGATCACCGAGGACGGACTGGCCGGGGAGGCCGAGGCCGCGGTGAAACAGCTGGGCGACAGCGAGATCCGGCTGTTCGGCTGGATCGGGCTGGGCGGGCTGCCCGCGACAGCTGGGTGGGAGGACGTGAGCGCGTGGGAACACCACCCCGACGCCTCGGCGCCGCAGGTGTTCGTCGGCGACGACGACCCCATCCAGATCATGTACACCTCCGGCACCGAGTCCCGCCCCAAGGGCGCGGTGCTGTCCAGCCGCGGGCTCATCGCGCAGTACACCAGTGCGGTGGTGGACGGACGCATGAGCGCCGACGACATCGAGGTGCACGCGCTGCCGCTGTACCACTGCGCCCAGCTGCACTGCTTCCTCACGCCCGACCTGTGGCTCGGCGCGACCAGCATTCTGCTGCCGGGCCCCGATCCCGCGACGATCCTGCGCACCATCGAAACCGAGCGTGCCACGAAGCTGTTCTGCCCGCCGACGGTGTGGGTGTCGCTGCTGCGGCATCCCGACTTCGACGGCTTCGATCTGTCGTCCCTGCGCAAGGGCTACTACGGCGCCAGCATCATGCCCGTCGAGGTGCTGGTCGAACTCTCCGAGCGGCTACCCGGGGTGGGGCTCACCAACTTCTACGGCCAGACCGAACTCGCGCCGCTGGCCACGGTCCTCGCGCCCGAGGACCAGCTGACCAAGCCCGGTTCGGCGGGGCGGCCGGCCCTCAATGTCGAGACCCGCGTGGTCGATGACGACGACATCCCGGTCGGTGTCGGCGTGGTCGGCGAGATCGTGCACCGCTCTCCGCAGGCCATGCTCGGCTACTGGAACGACCCCGCGAAAACCGCGGAAGCCTTCCGCAACGGCTGGTTCCACAGCGGCGACCTCGGCGTCCTGGACGCCGACGGCTACCTCAGCGTCGTCGACCGCAAGAAGGACATGATCAAGACCGGCGGCGAGAACGTCGCCAGCCGCGAGGTCGAAGAGGTCCTCTACGAGCACCCCGAGATCTCCGAAGCCGCCGTGGTGGGCATCCCGCACCCGCACTGGATCGAAGCCGTCACCGCGATCGTGGTGGCCCGCAATGGAACCGACCCCGACGCCGCCACCGTCATCGCGCACTGCAAGCAGCGGCTCGCCGGCTACAAGGTCCCCAAGTACGTGACGTTCGTCGAGGCCCTCCCCAAGAACCCCAGCGGCAAGATCCTCAAACGCGAACTACGCACCGCCCACGCCCATCTCGCCACCGAGGCCTGATCCCGCGATCCCGTCCAGGCGCGCGATATTCGCGCGATCGCCGGGGTCCGCACTCGGGGCCCCGGCGAACCAGGCATCCAGAATCTCGGCCAGCTGCGCCCGTGAGGTGAGCCGCAGACTCAATGCCAGCACGTTGGCGTCATTCCACTTCCGCGCTCCCTCAGCGGTATACGCGTCCACGCACAGCGCCGCCCGCACCCCCGGCACCTTGTTCGCCGCAATGGAAGCGCCGGTCCCGGTCCAGCAGCACACCACGGCCTGCTCGGCCCGTCCCTCCGCGACATCCCGCGCCGCAGCCTCACTGGCCCAGGCCCAGTCGTCCCGTTCGGCGGGCTCCAGCGCGCCGTGCACGGTCACCTCGTGCCCGCGGGCCCGCAGCTCCTCGACCACGGCCGCGGCCACGCCGGTGTCCTCGTCAGCGGCAACCGAAATCCTCATGGATGCAGTATCCGCCGCTGCGGCGAGCGGACGGTCATCGACCGGCCGCGCGCGCCAGTTCCTCGGGGTATCGGGCGCCCGCGACGGCGCCTGAGGGGGCGGCGGCCTCGATCCGGGCCAGGTCCTCGGCGGTCAGCGTGATCTCGGTGGCCGCGACGTTCTGCTCGAGGTAGGTGCGGCGCTTGGTGCCGGGGATGGGGACCACGTCCTGACCCCGGGACTGGACCCAGGCCAGCGCCAATTGACCGGGGGTGACGCCCTTTTCGTCGGCGAGGCTGCGCAGTGCCGCGACGATGGCGAGGTTGGCGTCGAAGTTGCCGTCGGCGAAACGGGGCAGCCGGCGGCGCATGTCGTCGGCGGGGAGGTCGGCGGTCGAGGTGATCGCGCCGGTGAGGAAGCCGCGACCCAGCGGGGAGAAGGGGACGATGCCGATGCCGAGTTCGCGGCAGGCGGGAAGGATCTCGGCCTCGATATCGCGGGTCCAGAGGGACCATTCGGATTGGAGGGCCGTGACGGGGTGGACGGCGTGGGCGCGGCGGATGCTGTCCACCGAGGCTTCGGAGATGCCGAGGTAGCGGACCTTGCCCGCCCGGACCAGCTCCGCCAGGGCGCCCCAGGTCTCCTCGATCGGCACGTTCGGGTCGACGCGGTGCTGGTAGTAGAGGTCGATGTGGTCGACGCCGAGCCGTGCGAGGGATTCATCGCAGGACTGCTTCACGTAGGCGGCGTCGCCGCGGGCGCCCATCGCGCCCTTGTCGCCCCAGACGATGCCGAACTTGGTTGCGAGGACCACCTTGTCGCGGCGGTCGGCGATGGCGCGGCCCACCAGGCGCTCATTGGTTTCGGGGCCGTAGACATCGGCGGTGTCGAGCAGGGTGACACCGAGGTCCAGAGCGCGGTGGATGGTGGCGATGGACTCGGCGTCATTGTCGTGCACACCGTAGGCGTGGCTCATGCCCATGCAGCCGAGGCCCTGCGCGCCGACGGTCAGTTCGCCGAGCTTCCTGGTCGCGATCATGCGGTGAATCCTCCTCGGTAGGACTGGAATTCGCGGCGGGAGCCGCGCACGGACATGACGCTACGACCTGGAGTGTGCTCCAGGTCAACCTGGAAACCGCGGAGTCGCACCCTCACCGGCGGTTCGGCATGTGGTGGTGGAGCAGGACGGTGAGCTGGGTGCCTGCGTCGGTGAAGGGCAGGGCGGATTTCAGTGCCCGGCTCTGCACGATCGCGCCCTCGATCACCGACAGTGCGAAACCCGACAGCGAGCATGCCGTCGCCCGCTCGACCCCGGCCGCCACCAATCCGTCGGCCAGCCGCGCGGTCCATTCGGAGAACGCCTGCCCGGCCGCCGACTGCAGTGTCGGGTCGAGTTCGTCGAGAGCGGCGGCCATCATGAACGAGCCCGCCCGGAACTCGCTGGTCTCCAGCTGGCCGCGCCAGAAGCCGAGCAGTTCGTCCACCCACGCCGCCAGTGAGGGCGCGCCCGGCAGCGCGTCGGACATGCGGCTCACGTGCGAGTAGACCATGCGGGACACGATGCGGGCGGCGGTCGCCACCAATTCGCCCTTGCCGGACGGGAAGTGCTGGTAGAGCGAGTTTCGGGAGGCATTGCTGCGCTTGAGCAGCTCGTTCAGCCCGGCCGCGTGCACGCCGTGCTCCTGGACGGTGGTGATGGTGCTCGCGATCAATCGGGCGCGCGGTCCCGCCGTCATTGCAAATCCCTCCAGCCCTTGTGTGAACCGATCGGTCCATGTTAAACCTTTCCCATGTGGACCGATCGGTTCATATGGGAAAAGAGGAATTCCGCGCATGTCAGCCCAGATCGCCACCGCCACCCCGGTCGCCCACGCCGCGCTGCTCGGCCTGGGCGTGTACCGACCACGCCGGGTGGTCCCCAATGCCGAGATCGTCGACCGCATCAACTCCTCGGACGAATGGATCCGGACCCGCTCCGGCATCGAGGCCCGCCACTGGGCCGAAGCGGACGAGACCATCGTGAGCATGAGCACCGCCGCCGCCGTCGACGCGCTCGAGGCCGCGGGCGTCACCGCACAGCAGATCGACGCGGTCATCCTGGCCACGTCCTCCCAGATGGTGCTGGGACCGTCGGCCGGTGCCGTGGTCGCCACCGAACTCGGCATGCACGACACCGCCGCCTTCGACGTCTCGGCCGGCTGCGCGGGCTTCTGCTATGCGCTGGCCAATGCCGCCAACCTGGTGCGCGCCGGACAGGCCCGGCATGTGCTGGTGATCGGCGTGGAACGGCTCTCGGACCTGCTCGACCAGGAGGACCGGACCTGCGCGTTCATCTTCGCCGACGGCGCGGGCGCGGTCGTGGTGGGACCGTCGGAGGCCGAGGGTATCGGGCCGGTGGCCTGGGGTTCGGACGGCAGTCAGACCGCGGCGATCAAGCAGGACAAGGACTTTCAGCAGTACTTCGCCGAGGTGGCCGAGGCCGAGGCGACCGGCGGCACCACGGTGCGGCCGTACATCCGGATGAACGGTACGGCCGTATTCCGTTGGGCCGTCACGTTCTTGGAGAAGGCGTGCCGCGACGCGCTGGATCAGGCGGGCGTCACCGTCGAGGATCTGGACGCGTTCGTGCCGCATCAGGCCAACAGCCGCATCACCGATGCGCTGGTGCGCACCCTGCACATGCCCGAAAGCATCGCTGTCGCAAGGGATATCGCCGAGACCGGTAACACCAGCGCCGCCTCGATCCCGATGGCCATGGAGCAGCTGCTGCGCTCCGGCGCGTCCCGGCCGGGCGACACCGCGCTGCTGCTGGGTTTCGGTGCGGGCCTGGCCTACGCCGGTCAGGTGGTCAAACTCCCCGCCATCGCCTGACGATCGGCCCGCGGACAACGAAATCCGTTGTGTGAAACGACGGAAACCGTAGCAATGAGAAGCGCCCCCCACGGAAGTCCGTGCGGGGGCGCTTCTGGATGGAGCTGATCGACTAGACGCTCACGCCCACACGCAGCGCGTGCGGCTCGATCGCGCCGCGGACCAGGGCCTGCGCGTCGATGGTCTCGGCCCGGTAGGGCAGGGTCGCCAGCGTGGCGGTCATCTTGGCCACCGGATCCGCGATCGCCTTCGGGGTGCCGAAGATGAAGGTCCACTCGTGCTCGTCGCTGACGTAGGGCACGACGGTCTCGAACAGGTTGTGGAACCGGGTCCACGAGCGCTTCAGGGTCTCGTTGCGCCACATGGTCTGACAGCCGGCCTGCGCGGCGAGCACGCCGCCCTCGGCCAGCAGCGCCTTACAGCGGTTGAGGAAGTCGTCCTCGTAGAGGCGGTTGTGCTGCGCGTCCTCGACCCGCTCGTCCGGCAGGTCGATGCAGATCATGTCGTAGCGCACGCCCGCGGCCTCGGCCTTGGCCAGGAAGTCCCAGCCGTCGGCGTAGTGCATCTTGATCGGGCCGGTCTGTGCGACCGCCGCGGCCAGATCGGCCTGGCTGTAGCCGTAGGGGAGGTGCTCGGCGCACAGCTCCACCTCCAGCTGGTCGATGTCGACGTGGTCGACGAGCGAGGCGCCCGCGGCCACCGACATCTGCGAGGCGACACCCTCACCGGAACCGATGATCAGCACCTTGTCCAGCTTCTCGGCCAGCGCGTAACCCGGGACCAGCATGGCCTCGTGGTAGGTGAGCTGCGAGAACTCGGTGGACTGGCGGTCGTCGTCGGAGAACAGGGAGATGCCCTGCTCGGTGCGCGCGATCACCATGTGCTGGAACGGGGTGTTGGTGTCCACGATGGTTTCCGTGGTGTTCCACACCCGGGTCAGGCCCTCGCCGACCGGCTCGTGGATCCGGCGGGCGGTGTGGCCGCGCTGGATGACCTCGATGTTCACCGAACCCGGAGACAGCTCCTGCTGCAGCAGTTCGACGGCCTTGGTGGCGCCGGAACCGATGCTGCCGCAAGTGAACACGTCGACGAAGATGTCGCCGGACTCAGGGTAGGTGTGGATCGAGGCATGCGACTCGGCCAGGAGGGCCAGGATGGTGACACCCTGCGGCTCGAACTTCTTGCTCACGACATCGCAGATGGTCACCCCCGCGGCGACCAACGATTTTCGAAGCGCGGTTTCGAGTCGTTCGAGGTCGTCGCAGAGGCTGGCGTCGACACCACCGAACTCGGCCAGCACGTGCCAGCCGGTGAATTCTGCCGTGATCATGGCTAAAACTCACTCTCGCTCAGCGCCAGTGACATGGACAGTCAAAGGCGGAAAACCGTTGAAGGACACCGACGAATAGCTCGCCGTATAGGCGCCGGTCTCGAGGATCCGAACGGGATCACCGGCTCGCAACGTGGTCGGAAGGAGGACACGCGTGCGTTGATAGAGTACATCGTCGCCGTCACACGTAGGACCGGCTACCACAGCTTCGTCCTTCGGATCCGCGTCCCGATCGGTTTGGAATCGGTAGGCGATGTACTCGTTCTCGGTCTCGGCCATGCCGTTGTAGCGGCCGATGTCGAGGTATACCCAGCGCCGCCCGTCCGGCGCTACGCGAACATTCACCACTTCGGCGTGGATCACACCGGTGTTGCCCACCAGGGCGCGACCGGGTTCCACGACGAGTTCGGTGTGTTCCGGGAGACAGCGGCTCGCCGCCTCGGCGATGGCCGCGCCCAGCTCCGCGAGTCCGGGAGCCGGATCGGCGTACGAAATCGGAAGGCCCCCACCGATATTCACGGCCGTGACTGGAATGTCCTTGACCGCCAACGCTTCCGCGATGGCGCCTGCCTGCTCGATCCCGATGCCCCAGGCCTTCGGGTCCAGCTGCTGCGAGCCGACGTGGAAATAGGGGCCGACCACGGTCAGGCCGAGATCGTGCGCCCGCACCAGCAGCCGCTTGGCCTCACCCGGCGCGCAGCCGAACTTGGTCCCGAACGGCGTCTGCGACTGCGGAGCCGACGACAGGAACCGGCACTCGACCTCGGAACCCGGCGCGTGCTCGGCGATGCGTTCCAGGTCGTCCTCGGTGTCGAAAGCGTAGCGCCGCACGCCCGCCGCGTAGGCGGTGGCGATCTGGGAAGCCTTCTTGATCGGGTTGCCGTAGCACATGACGGCCGGATCGACACCTTGCGCCAGGCAGAGCTCGATCTCACCGACGCTGGCGACGTCGAACTCCGCGCCCTCGTCGTTCAGCAGCCGGATGATCTCCGGCACGGGACTCGCCTTGACGGCGAAGCGAATTCGTGCCGCGGGAAGTGCGGCGTGCAGTGCGCGGTAGTTCGCGCGGACCTTGTCGAGGTCGATGACCAGACAGGGTGACTCGGGCAGGTTTCGACCGGGCAATCTAAGGGAACTCTTTTCTGTCGGCCGCAACGGCAGGGACTCAGGCAACCTGCGAGACGATACACGCGTTGGGCCTCGAAAAACGAACCGGTGGACGATCGATTACGTCACTCTAACGCCGGGATTCGTTCGGCTGCCCCGCGCGTCGTCTTACGGGAGTGTGACCACGGACCGCCGGGAGCGGCCCGCCGCTCATCCCACCGTCACCGAAAGTCAGCCCGCGGTGACCGAAAGGTCGTCGAAGACCACTTCACCCGCGGCGTCGGACTCGGCCAGATCCACGATGGCGTCGATGGACCAGCCGTGGTCGCCGTTGGGGTCGTCGAGCACCTGCCGGACATCCCAGAATCCCGGCCGCTGCTCGACCCGGAACAGCTGTGGTCCACGGGCGTTCGGACCGGTCCCGATGGTCTGGTATTCGTCGAAATAGGGGCCGAGTTCGGCCGCCCAGTCCAGTTCGTCGCCCAGCTCGGCCAGCGCGTCCCAGCGCCGCAGCGCGGCCAGGTCCACCCGCCGGAACATGGCATTGCGCACCAGCACCCGGAACGCGCGCTCATTGGCGGTGATCGGCCGTACGGTCTCGGCCCCGAACGCCACCTGCTGATCGTCGGACTCCGCACCGGGATTGGTGAGCTGCTCCCACTCGTCGAGCAGGCTGGAGTCGACCTGCCGGATGAGTTCGCCGAGCCATTCGGTGATGTCGTCGAGTTCCTCGGTGCGCGCCTGCTCGGGCACGGTCCGCCGCAGCGCGCGATACGCGTCGGCCAGATACCGCAGCACCACGCCCTCGGAGCGGGCCAGCTCGTAGCCCGACACCAGTTCGGCGAAGGTCATGGATCGCTCGACCATCTCGCGCACCACGGATTTGGGGGAGGGCTCGAACTCCGACACCCAGGGGTGCCCGGCCTTGTAGGTCTCGAACGCGGGCTCGATGAGTTCGGCGGCCAGGGGCTTGGGCCAGGTGACTTCTTCGAGGAGTTCCATGCGCTCCTCGTATTCGATCCCGTCGGCCTTCATCTCCGCGACCGCCTCGCCGCGCGCCCGGTGCTGCTGGGCCATGAGCAGCTGGCGCGGATCCTCGAGGGTGGACTCGATCAGTGAGATCACATCGAGGGTGTAGGTCGGCGACTCCTTGTCGAGCAGTTCCAGTGCCGCCAGCGCGAACGGCGAGAGCGGTTGGTCGAGCGCGAAATCGCGCTGCAGGTCGACCATGAGCCGGGCATGTCGTCCGTACCGGTCGGGTTCGTCGAGCTGCTGGACCACGCCCGCGTCCCGCAGCGCCCGGTACAGCCGGATCGCTTTGAGGATGTGCTTGCGCTGCGCGGCCCGCGGCTCGTGGTTCTCCTCCAGCAGGTGTCGCATGGCGTAGAAGCAATTGCCTTTGCGCGCAATCACATTCAGCAGCATGGAGTTGGTCACGTTGAACCGCGACACCATGGGCTCGGGCGAGGCCGCCACCAGCCGGTCGAAGGTGTCCTCCGACCAGGACACGAAACCCTCGGGCGGCTTCTTCTTCTGGACCTTCTTCAGCTTCTTGGGGTCGTCGCCCGCCTTGGCGATGAGGCGCGCGTTCTCCACCTCGTGCTCGGGAGCCTGCACGACGACCGTGCCCAGGGTGTCGTAGCCCGCGCGCCCCGCCCGGCCCGCGATCTGATGGAACTCACGGGCATTGAGCCGGCGCGTGCGCACGCCGTCGAACTTGGTGAGCCCGGTCAGCATCACGGTGCGGATCGGCACGTTGATGCCGACACCGAGGGTGTCGGTGCCGCACACCACTTTCAGCAACCCGTCCTGGGCGAGCTTCTCGACCAGTCGCCGGTACTTGGGCAGCATGCCCGCGTGGTGCACGCCGATGCCGTGGCGGATGAACCGCGACAGCGTCTTGCCGAAGCCGGTGGCGAAGCGGAACTCGCCGATGGCCGCGGCGATGGCCTCCTTCTCGGTCTTGGACGAGACATTGACGCTCATCAGCGCCTGCGCCCGCTCCATGGCCGCGGCCTGGGTGAAGTGCACGACGTACACCGGCGCGAGGCTGGTGGTCACCAGATCCTCGAGCGTCTCGGTGATGGGTGTGCGCACATACGAAAAGCTCAGCGGCACCGGCCGTTCCGAACCGGACACCACGGCGGTCTCGCGGCCGGTGCGCCGGGTCAGATCCTCGGCGAAGAAGTCGACCTCGCCGAGCGTGGCCGACATGAGCAGGAACTGCGCGCCGGGCAGTTCGATCAGCGGCACCTGCCACGCCCAGCCGCGATCGGGGTCGGCGTAGTAGTGGAACTCGTCCATGATCACCTGGCCGATATCGGCGGAAGCGCCCTCGCGCAGCGCCAGATTCGCCAGGATCTCCGCGGTGGCGCAGATGATCGGCGCGTCCGGGTTCACCGCGGCGTCGCCGGTCACCATGCCCACCCGGTCGGCCCCGAAGACGTCGCACAGCGCGAAGAACTTCTCGCTCACCAGCGCCTTGATCGGCGCGGTGTAGTAGCTGCGCTGGCCCCGGTTGAGCGCGGCGAAGTGCGCGCCCAGCGCGACCAGCGACTTCCCGGACCCGGTCGGGGTGTTCAGGATGACGTTCGACCCGGTGACCAGCTCCAGCAGCGCTTCTTCCTGCGCCGGATACAGATTCAGGCCGGCCGAGCTCGCCCAATCGGCGAAGGTCTCGTACAACCAGTCCGGGTCCACGTCGGATACGGCACGGTCGGGAACCAATTCGGACAGCTGCACGCCGCCCAACGTTACCGGTCGCCACCGCGGACGCCGGTAGCGACCACTACCGCAGCGGCGGGTTCTCCGGTCCGTCGCCGTCGGCGTAGCCGGCCTGCTCGGCCAGGAAGCGCTCGAACTCAGCGCCCAGCTCGTCGCCGGTGGGCAGGTCGTTCTCGCTGGCCAGCAGGCTGGACTGGCGTTCCTGGGCGGTGACGAAGCTGTCGTACTGGCGTTCCAGCGCCGCCACCACGGTCTCCACCTCGGAGTTGCCGGCGATCTGCTCGTTGACCTGTTCGCGCACCCGCGCGGCGGCATCGGTGAGCGCGGCCAGCGGCAGTTCGAGGCCCGCGTTCTCGGCGACGTTCTCCAGCAGCGTCTGCGCGGCCTCCGGGTAGGCGGTCTGGGTCAGGTAGTGCGGCACGTGGACCGAGAACCCGACCGACTCGTGCCCGTGCTGGGCCATCCGGAACTCCAGCAGCGAGGACGCGCTGCCCGGCACCTGCAGCTCACCCGGCCAGCGCTGATGATCGCCGATCAGATCGGAGTCGGAGGCGTGCGCGGTGACGCCGAGGGGACGGGTGTGCGGAATCGCCATGGGAATCGCGCTCAGACCGATAGTCCGGCGCACGCCCAGCTGCTCGGCGAGCAGGCGCACCGCGGTGACGAACCGCTCCCAGCGCAGGTCCGGTTCCAGCCCGGCCAGCAGCAGGAACGGCGTGCCGGCGGTGTCCTTGAGCGCCCACAGGCTCAGTTCCGGCTCGGTGTAGTCGGAGAAGTGGTCGGTCTTGAAGGTCATCAGCGGCCGCCGCGAGCGGTAGTCGAGCAGCTCGTCCATGTCGAACGAGGCGACCAGTTCGTGCTCGAGGCTTTCCTTCAGATGCGTGGTGGCGAGGCGTACCGCGTGCCCGGCATCGGTGAAGCCCTCGAGACCGTGCACCAGCACCGGACCCGAGCCGTCGGCGGACGACAACTGCGGAGCCGGGAACTCCAGCTCGTACATTCGCGACTCGTAGTCCATCGCGTACTCCTTCCTGCGTGGCCCACTTTCGCGACCAACCCACATTGTCCCTCATCCGCATGACAGGTGTGCACCACCCGCATTGGGTGTGCAACACGCTGGGCCCGGACACGCATTCCCGGCAGTGCGCCGCGCGGCGTGGCATTCGGTGTGACGCGGCGTGGCATTCGGTGTGAACAGCCGATTTTCGGCATAGTGGGCGGAGTGATCGCGCCCTTCCGCACCCCCGCATGCAGCAGCCTCAGGACCGCGCGCACCGTGGGGATCGTGGCGCTGGGCGGGTTGCTCGCCGCATGCGGGACCACGGTTACGGGCCATCCGATCGCCGCCCGCAATCCGGTGCCGGCGGCCGGCTCCGACACCGGTCTGACCAAACTGCTGCCGGATCCCTCGCAATTCCCGTCGCGGTACACCGCGATCGTGCTGCCCGCCGAGGCCGCGAGCCAGGCCGCCAATGATCTCGAGGGCTACCTGCCGGGGGCACAGGTGGATCCGAACACCTGCGCACCGGCCACGCCCACCGCGGGCCCGGCCGTGGCCGTCGGCACCGACGACACCACCCGCGCCACCCTCACCGTGGCGCTCACCCGGTCGGGTCGACCGCTGTCGGCACTGCGAGATCAGTTGCAGCGCTGCGGAACCGTGCGTGTCGGGCACTCCGGAGTCACCTCGGTGGTGACCACGCAGCTGGATCCGCCGCCGCCGGTCGATGCCGACGACTCACTCGCGCTCCGCCGCACGGTCGGCACCGACAAGAGTGCGACCGGTCTCACCAGGACCATGCAGACGCTGGTGGGTCAGATCGGCGATGTGCGAATCGCGGTGACGTACATGACCTCCGGGTCCACCTCCGACAGCGAGGCTCTCGACGCCCTGTTCACCTCCGCGGTGCGCAAGGTTCGCAAGGGCTGAGACCCGAGGGAGCCGACCTCTGCCCATTTCGGCTCCCGGGCCCGATCAGCAGACGGGAAGCGGGGTGGCCGACCCCGACGCGGAACCGCTGCCCGCCGAACCGCTTCCGCCCGAGCCGCTGGCCGAGCCGCTACCCGCGGAACCGCTGCCGCCGGAGCCGCTGGCCGAGCCGCTGCCTGCGGACCCGCTGTTCGACGAGCCCGGGAACAGCGAGGAAACCGGCGGGCAGGAACCACCCTGGCCGACGACGTAGACGATGGTCGCCTGGGCCAGGCCCTGCCGGACGCCGATGGTGTAGGTGCCGTCGGAGGTCGGATGCCAGGGCATGTTCGCCGCGGCGCCGGCGCCGTACGAGGTCGGGGTGAGGGTGCCGATGACCGCGCCGTTCACCAGGAAGTCGACCGGGCTGAGCTGGTCGGAGCCGGACAGCGAGGCCTGGATGGAGCAGCCGTTGGCGACAGAGCACGTCTTGTCGCTGGTGAGCCCGGCGACATTGATGTTGTCGACCGCCGCCCCGGCCGGGGCGGCCAGTACCGACCCGGCCACGACCGCGAGCGCCGCGGCCGCGCAGGCGCCGGCGGCGGACCGTCGCAGATCCGGGGAGAGCTGATTACTCATGGGTGAATCCTTTCGGCGCGTTGAAGGGGTCGCGCCGGGCGGACTGTAACAGTGGCGGGCCGCTCAATTGAGCGAAATCGCCACTGCTGCAACATGATTCGGATATTGCATAACAGGGAAGCGGTTACTCGCCGGTTCGGTAGCGCTGCACCAGCTCGGCGCCCAGCCGGGCGAGTTCGGCGCGCACCGACTCCGGCTCGACCACTTCCAGGGCCGCGCCCCAGCCCGCCAGCTGCTGGGCGATCATGAGCGGCGTCGGCGCGGTGATCCGGGCCCGGACCCGCCCGTCGCCGGTCGTGCCGTCCAGAACGCAGTGCCGCCCTTGCTGTTTGCGCAGCACCGGCGCGAGCGCGGCTTGGATCAGCACGGTGGCCGAGAGGGCGGAGCGCTGCCGTTCGACCTCCTCGACCACCTCCGACCAGGCCGTCGACAGGTCGAAATCCTCCGGCCGGCGGGCGATCTCGTCGGTGATCGCCAGGGTGGCGATCCGGTCCACACGGAAGGTCCGCTGCCCGTGTTCGGTTCCGGCCACCAGGTACCAGTTGCCGTCCTTGTCCACCAGGCCCCACGGATCGACCGCCCGCTCGGTCCGCCGCCCGGCTCGGTCGTAGGCGAACCGGATCCGGCGGCGGCGCACCACCGCCCGCTGCAACTCGTCCACCAGCGCGGGCGGTCGCTGGTCCGATTCGCCCCAGCGGGCCGGGTCCACCACGATCGCGCCCGCCGCGGCCTCGGCCTCGGTACGGAAGGGTTGCGGCAGGGCGCGCAACAATTTCCGCAGGGCCGACTTGGTGGCGGGTGTGGCCGTCGCCACCGGGCCCAGCAGCAGGAACAGGGCTTGGGCCTCGGTGGCGGTGAGGCCGCTGAGATCCGTGCGCGCGCCGCCCACCAACGCCCAGCCGCCGCCGCGTCCGGGCTGCGGGTAGATCGGAATCCCGGCCGTGGACAGGGCCTCCAGGTCCCGGCGCGCGGTGGCCACCGACACCTCCAGCTCGGCCGCGACCTCCGCCGCGGTCACCCGGCCCCGGGTCTGCAGGAACAGCAGGGTGGCCACCAGTCGATCCGCGCGCATATCCGGAATTCTGCCGGGAAAAGTGCTCATTCGGTGAGCACTTTGAGCGCGATGATGGATTCAGATCGAGAACCACCCCCGACCCAGGAGAACGACCATGTTGCGTGGAATGGCCACCGTCAACTACTTCGCCGACGATCTGGAGGCGGCCAAGGACTGGTACAGCGAACTGCTCGGTGTCGCACCGTATTTCACCGTGCCGGGCGGGTACTACGAGTTCCGCATCGGCGACTACCAGGCCGAGCTCGGGATCATCAACAGGAAGTTCGCGCCTTCCCACCCGGATGTCCCGGGCGGGCAGATCGTGAACTGGCATGTCGACGATGTGGCGGCCACCTTCGGGCGGCTGCTCGACATGGGAGCCACCGTCTACGAGCCGATCATCGAACGCGGCGAGGGGACCGGGTTCGTGACCGCCTCGGTGGTGGACCCGTTCGGCAATGTCCTGGGCATCATGTCCAATCCGCACTACCTGGAGATCCTGGGTGAGTCCCGGCCGTGATGAATCGTGCTCGGCGTGGCGCGATATTCCTTCCGGCACTGTGTAGGACGCTCCTTCCGGCACTGCGCAGGACCAGTGCCGAGGCGGACTGTAACAGCGTGACCGCGCCCGCTCGGTCAAAATGAAACGAATCCATTTCAAGTTCAGGTCCGGCGGTCCGGGGGCACGGTAGCAGCGGGCACCGACAGCTCGTGGCCGTACCCGCCCGGGGCTCGCCGAGTAGTCCACGGCGCGCCGAAACATCCACAGCCTCAGCGAAACCCGAGGTCGGCCGCCCGGGGCGGTCTGCGGCGCGGCGCACTCTCGACGGCATGAACGCACCGATCGAGCCCACGCCACCCGTCGAGCCCACCCCACCCGTCGAGCCGAAGTCGGCCGTCGAGCCCGAGCCACCCGATCGCCCCGAACCTGCCGCCGATCCTCCCTTCGAAGATCCCGGCGAGCCCGGGGCGCGGCTGCGGGCGCCCGGCGATCTGATCGCGGCCGTCCCGGCCATGCTCGGATTCATGCCCGCACGGTCGCTGGTGGTGACGGTGCTCCGAGCGGATCAGGCGTCGCCGGATATCGCGGCGGTCGAGGTGGTGACCCGGATGGATCTGGACAATCCCGGGCGGAGTGCGATGGGGATGCTGGTCGAACGGGTCGCGGGCATCTGCGTGCGGCACCGGGCCGTCGCGGCGCTCGCCCTCGTCGTCGACGACCGGGCCACGGTGCCGACCCGCAAGCACCGGGGCGTGCGGGCGCGCAAGCACCACGATCTCGTTGCGGCGCTGGAACATCGGCTCGATGTCGACGCCGTGCCGCTGGCGGGGGCCTGGGCGGTGCAGGCCATCGGCGCCGAACTGCCGTGGTGGACGCTGTCCGGACCGTGGTCGCGCGGGCTGCAGCCGGATCCGGCGGCCTCGATGGTGACGCTGCGGCATGTGCTGGAGGGCCGGCCGCTGCGCGGTTCCCGGCGGGAGCTGACCGATATCCTCGCCGTCGACCCGGTGGCACGCGATGCCACCGCCGCCGCCCTGGAGGTGGCGGTCGCCGCCGCGGCCCGGCGGCTGGCCCGGGTTGTGCAGCACGGCGATTCGCGCGTGCAGCTGCGGCTCGAGGTGTGCCGGGTGCTGCGCTACCTGGAACGCGTCGAGGCCGGTGCCCGGCTCGCGCCGGCCGAGGTGGCGGATGTGGCCGTGGCCCTGCGGGATTCGGCGCTGCGCGACATCATGTTCGGGCTCGCCCCGGGCCCGCGCGCCGACGGTGCGGAGGCGTTGTGGCTGCAGCTGGCGCGGGCGCTGCCGGATCCGGATCGCGCCGAAGCGGCGGCGCTGCTGGGCTATTGCGCCTATGCGCGCGGGGACGGCCCGCTCGCGGGCGTGGCGCTGGACGCCGCGCTGGCCGCCGATCCGAAGCACCGCATGGCGACGCTACTGGACCTCGGCTTACAGACGGGTCTGCGACCGGAGCGGCTGGGCCGCCTCGCGGACTCCGGCCGGGAGGCGGCGGCCGAACTCGGCATCCACCTCGGGCCGGAGCCGCGATGACACTGCGGCCGGCGCAACGGACTCAGCGCGCGCTGTGCGCGCGGTCGCCCAGCGAGCGCAGGAAATCCCAGGCGTCGGAGACGATCTCGTCGAGATCGGTGTGCTCGGGTCGCCAGCCGAGTTCGGCGATGGCCTTGGCGCTGGAGGCGATCAGCACGGCGGGGTCACCGGCACGGCGCGGCGCGTCCACCGAATTGATCGGCAGGTCCGTCACCCGCGCGCACGCCGAAATGACCTCGCGCACCGAGAAACCGGTGCCGCTGCCCAGGTTGAAGATGCGGTGCACGCCCGGCTGCGACTGCGCCAGCGCCCGCAGGTGTGCCTGCGCCAGATCGCGAATGTGGATGTAGTCGCGCACCGCGGTGCCGTCCGGCGTCGGGTAGTCGGTGCCGAACACCGAGATCGACTCACGATGACCCAGTGCGGTCTGCAACACCAGGGGGATGAGATGGGTTTCCACCACGCGGTTCTCGCCGAGTCCGGCGTACGCGCCGGCCACATTGAAGTAGCGCAGGCTGGTCGCGGCCAGACCGTGCGCCGCCGCGTACGAGGTGATGGCGTAGTCGATGGACAGCTTCGACGCGCCGTAGGGGTTGGTCGGCTGCTTGGGTGCGTCCTCGACGATCGGCACCTGCTCCGGCTCGCCGTACACGGCCGCGGTGGAGGAGAACACCAGCCGCGGGGTGCCCGCGTCGCGCATCGCCTCGAGCAGCGCGAGGGTCTTCACCACATTGCCGTGCCAGTACTTCTCCGGCGCCACCACCGATTCGCCGACCAGCGACTGGGCCGCGAAATGCAGCACGCCGTCGAAGGATTCGGCCGCGATGAGCTCGGCGCCCGCGGTGGCGATATCGCCCTCGACGAACTTGGCCCCGGCCGGGACGCCGTCGGCATTGCCGGTGGACAGATCGTCGACGACCACGACCTCGTGGCCGTCCTCGAGCAGAACCTGCGCGCAGACGCCACCGACGTAGCCGGCGCCTCCGGTAACCAGAAGCTTCACGTATCAGACCAACTTCACTTGGACGGCGTGCGCCATCTCGTCGGACAGTTCGAATCCCTCATGGCCGGGCACCGAGATGATCACCGCACCCGGTTTGGTCTCCACGGTCACGCGGGCATCGGGCACCACGCCCGCCTCCCGGAGCTGATTGATGGTCTCCGGATCGGTCTGGATGTGCTCCGAGAGCCGGCGCACCACCACGGCCTGCGCCTGCCCGGTCGGCAGATCGCTGAGCCGGACCAGCTTCTCGTCGGCGGAGGCATTGGCCTGCAGGCCCAGTTCGTCCAGACCAGGAATGGGATTGCCGTAGGGGGAAGTGGTGGGGTGGTTGAGCACCTCGACCAGGCGGCGCTCGACCTCCTCGCTCATCACGTGCTCCCAGCGGCACGCCTCGGCGTGCACGTTCTCCCACTCCAGCCCGATGATGTCGACCAGCAATCGCTCGGCGAGCCGGTGCTTGCGCATCACGGCGACCGCCATGGCGCGGCCCTTCTCGGTCAGTTCGAGGTGGCGATCACCGGCGACGGTCAGCAAGCCGTCGCGCTCCATCCGCGCGACCGTCTGGCTCACCGTCGGGCCGCTCTGCTCGAGACGTTCGGCGATGCGCGCGCGCAGCGGCGTGACACCCTCCTCCTCGAGGTCGTAGATGGTACGGAGATACATCTCCGTGGTGTCGACCAGATCCTTCACCTGTTAAACCCCTTCGTCGGCACGAATTCTACCCATGCACGGCGGCTGCACCGGGCGACAGCTTATTTCGCGAACTCATTGTCAACACCCAGGACGGGCAGCGTGTTCCCTGCGGGTTCTCCGTGCGCACACAGCGTCGTCGATACCCTGCCATCCCGGTACGACAGCATTGCGGTGTCCAAAGCCTACGAACTCGTGCGACGCATTAGCGTGGCAGGTATGCCTGGCCGAGTTCGTGGTGACGGAACCCCCATTGGCGATGGAACCGTTGCCGGCGATGGAACCATCGTCTGGTCCGATCGGTTCCTCGATTACACCTGGACCCCGGAGCATCCCATGCGGCCGGTGCGGCTGCAGTTCACCATGGCGCTCGCCGAGGGACTCGGACTGCTCGACGGAGTGGAGCGGATCACACCCGGGGCGGCCGCGGAATCGGAACTGCTGCGGGTGCACACACACGATTACATCGAGGCGGTCAAGCACGCTCAGCAACCCCCCGGACCCGCTCCGACCGCACCGCCTTACGGACTCGGTTCGGCCGACAACCCGGTCTTCCCGCACATGCACGAGGCGGCGTCGGTGATCGTGGGCGGCACCCTGGCGGCGGCGCAGGAGATCGCGGCCGGGCGCACCCGGCGGGCGGTGAGCATCGGTGGTGGTATGCATCACGCCATGCCGGCCTCGGCAGCGGGGTTCTGTGTGTACAACGATGTAGCGGTGGCGATTTCGTGGTTGCTGGACAACGGGTTCGACCGCATCGCCTATGTCGATGTGGATGTGCACCACGGTGACGGTGTGCAGCGGGTGTTCTACGGTGACCCGCGCGTGCTGACCATTTCGGTGCATCAGCACCCGGCGACGCTGTGGCCCAACACCGGATGGCCGGAGGAGACGGGCTCGGGTCCGGCCGAGGGGACAGCCATCAATCTGCCCATCATGCCCGGCACCCGGGACCCGTTGTGGCTGCGCGGTTTCCATGCCGTCGTGCCGGGTGCGCTGGCGGCGTTCCGGCCGCAGATCGTGATCAGCCAATGCGGGGTCGACACCCATCGCGAGGATCCGCTGGCGGATCTGGAACTCACGGTGGACGGTCAGCGCGCGGCCTTCATCGCCATGCGCGATCTGGCCGACCGGTATGCCGAGGGCCGCTGGCTGGCGGTCGGCGGCGGCGGGTACGGGCTGATCCGGGTGGTGCCCCGGGCCTGGACCCATCTGCTGGCAACGGCTCTGGACCGCACCATCGATCCCGCCACCCCGACGCCGTCGCAGTGGCGTGAGCAGGTGGGCGCGTACGCGCCCATGGTCGCCGTGCCCGAGAGCATGGGCGACGGCGCGGATATCGGCTTCGCACCCTGGGACGGTCCCGGGGGCGGCCGCGACACCGGCGACGAGCGCGCCGACCGCGCCCGCCGGGCTCTCGACATATCCGTATTGGCTACGCGCCGGGCGAGTTTCGGCCTGCTCGGCCTGGATCCGGAGGATCCCCGTGACTGACTCCGCCGCCCCGCCCCTGCCCTCGGACACGCCCGGCACACCCGTGAATCCGCCTCCGCCGCCGGAGCATTGGTTCGCCGACGTGCTGGCCTCCGACGGTGGCGTGGTGGGATTGCGGCCGATCACCCCCGACGACGCGGAGGCGCTGGAGCGTTTCCACGAGGGGTTGTCGGACCGCACCCGGTATCTGCGGTACTTCGGTCCGTACCCGCGCATGACGCCGAAGGATCTGTACCGGACCACGCACGTCGACTATCGGGACCGGGTCGGGCTGGTGACCGAGCTCGGCGACGAGATCATCGCGGTGGGCCGCTACGAGTACCTGGCCGATCGGCCGGGACCCCGTGCGGCCGAGGTGGCCTTCGTGGTCGCCGACGGCCATCAGGGGCGTGGGCTGGGTTCGATCCTGCTCGAGCATCTGGCGGGCGCGGCGGCCGAGAACGATTTCGAGACCTTCGTGGCCGAGGTGCTGGCCGAGAACAATGCCATGGTGCAGGTGTTCCGGGACGCCGGATATCAGGTGCAGCGCAGCCGCGACGGGTCGGTGCTGCATCTGGAGTTCGCCATCGACCCCACCGAGGCGCTGCTGTCGGTGCGGGATTCGCGGGAGCGGGCCTCGGAGGCGCGCAGTGTCGGGAACCTGTTGTCGCCCAAGTCCATCGCGGTGATCGGGGCCACGCCGTCGACCAGCCGGGTGGGTGGCGCTGTGCTGGCCAACCTGCTGTCGGGGGGCTACCAGGGGCCGGTGTTCCCGGTGAACCGCAATCGCACAGCCGTGCGCGGGGTGCGGGCGTATCCGACGGTGCGCGACATTCCCGACGAGGTCGATCTGGCGGTGATCGCGGTGCCCGCCACCGAGATCGGGTCGGTGCTCGACGATTGCATGGCCAAGGGCGTCAAGGGTCTGGTGGTGCTGACCGCCGGATTCTCCGAGACCGGTCCGTACGGCTATCAGGCCGAGCGGGAGCTGGTCGACGCCGCGCGGGCGCACGGTATGCGGGTGGTGGGGCCGAGCGCGCTCGGTATCGCCAATACCGATCCGCGGATCGCGCTGAACGCCACCCTCGCACCGGTGCTGCCCGGGCGCGGGCGCATCGGATTCTTCTGCCAGTCCGGACCATTGGGCGCGGCCATTCTCGGTGAGGCGGCCGCGCGGCAGCTGGGACTGTCCACCTTCGTCTCCGCCGGCAACCGCGCCGACGTCTCCGGCAACGACCTGCTCCAGTACTGGGACAGCGATCCGGACACCGATGTGGTGCTGCTGTACCTGGAGACCTTCGGCAATCCGCGCAAGTTCTCCCGCATCGCGCGGCGGGTCGCGCACACCAAACCCATTGTGGCCGTGAACAGCGGCCGCAATGCCGCGCGGGTGGAGGGGGACCGGGACCTGGACCGGTCGCTGGTGCGCAATCTGTTCGCGCAGGCCGGGATCATCCAGGTCGATTCCATCACCGAGCTTTTCGACTGCGCCATGCTGCTGGCCTATCAGCCGCTGCCCGCCGGGCCGCGCCTGGCGGTGATCGGCAACAGCGCCGCGCTGAGCTGGCTGGCGGTCGACGCGGCGCGCGGGGAGGGACTCGAGGTCGATGAGCCCACCGACCTCGGGCCGCAGGCGAGTCCGGCGGACTACCTGACCGCCGTCGCCGCGGCGGTCACCGACCGGGCCGTGGACGCGGTCATCGTCATCTATTCGCCGCCGGTGCCGGCGGCGGTCGTCTCCTTTGCCGAGGCCATTCGCTCCGGCGCCCAATCCGATCCGGCCACACCGGTTCTCACCACCTTCGTCGCCGATCAGGGCATGCCCAACCTGCTCGCCATGCGCGGGCTGGGCGGAATTCTCGAGCGCGGTTCCATTCCCTCCTACGGGGATCCGGAGCGGGCCGCGCGGGCGCTGGCCCGGGCGCGCCGTTACGCCGACTGGCGTACCCGACCGCTGTCGCCGGTCGTCCGTCCGGGCGGCGTCGATACCGCGCGGGCACGGGAACTGGTGGCGGAGTGGATGAACGCGGACTCGGCGCACTGGCTCACCGACCTGCAGGCCGCGGAACTGCTGGGCTGCTACGGAATTCGCGTGGTGGAGTTCCGCGAGGTGCTCGACGCCGACGCCGCGGTGCACGCGGCCGAGGAGCTGGGTTTTCCGGTGGCGGCCAAGGCGACCGGCGAAATGTGGCGCAATCGGCCGGATCTCACCGGGGTGCGGCTGGATCTGTGGCGCTCGGACGCGGTGCGGCGCGCGTTCACCGACCTGAGCGAGATCTCGGGCAATCCGGTGCACATTCAGCGCATGGCGACCAAGGGCGTGGGCTGCACCTTCCGGGTGCAGGACGACCCGTCGTTCGGTTCGGTCATCAGTTTCGGGCTCTCCGGCACCATCATCGATCTGCTCGGCGACCGCGTCTACCGGGCGCTGCCGCTGACCGAGGCGGAGTCGGCCGAACTCATCGACGCGCCCCGCGCCGCCCCGCTGCTGTCGGGCACCGTGGGCGGCCGCGATATCGGCAAACCGGTGGACAAGGGCGCGCTGGCCGAACTGGCGCAACGGATCTCGGCGCTGTGCGACGACCTGCCGGAGGTGCGGGAGCTGCAGTGCGAACCGGTACTGGCCTCGCCGGAGGGCGCGGCCGTGCTGTACGGACGGGTGCGGATCGGGCCGGAACCCAACAGGTTCGACATCGGTCCGCGCCGGATGGGTTGAGCAGCCGCCCCGAGCGGCCCGGGACACCAGAAGCAGTGCTTCGGAGAGGTGAACGTAGTGCAGGCAAACCAGATCGAGACAGCGACCGCGCCACTGCGCGACGACATCCGGTTCCTCGGCGGGATCCTCGGTGACACCATTCGCGACCACGAGGGTGCGGAGATCTTCGACCTGATCGAGCGGGTCCGGGTGGAGGCCTTCCGGATTCGCCGGTCCGAGGTGGAGCGCAGCGCGGTCGCCGACATGCTGCGCGATGTCGACATCCGCACCGCCATCCCGGTGATCCGCGCCTTCAGCCACTTCCTGCTGCTGGCCAATCTGGCCGAGGACCTGCAGCGGGATCGGCGGCGCGCGGTGCACGTGGCGGCGGGGGAGCCGCCCCAGGAATCCAGCCTGGACGCCACCTACTGCAAGCTCGACGCCGCCGGACCGGACGGGGATGTGGTGGCCGACCTGCTCGCCGACGCCCTGGTGTCGCCGGTCATCACCGCGCATCCGACCGAGACCCGGCGTCGCACCATCTTCGATGTGCAGGCCCGGATCACCGAGCTCATGCGGCAGCGGCAGCGCTACAACAAATACGAGCCGGAGTTCGCCGAGCTCGAGGTCGACATCCGCCGGCAGGTGCTGCAGCTGTGGCGGGCGGCGCTGATCCGGCTGGCGCGCCTGCGGATTCAGGACGAGATCGAGGTCGGGCTGCGCTACTACGACCTGACGCTGTTCGATGTCATCCCGCGCATCAACGATCAGGTGCGGGCCGCGCTGCGATCGCGGTGGCCCGGACACGAACTGCTGGCGCGCCCGATCCTGCGGCCCGGCTCGTGGATCGGCGGCGATCGCGACGGCAATCCCTTCGTCACCGCCGACGTGGTGCGGCGGGCCACCCACCGCGCGGGTGCGGTCGCCTTCGACCGGTACCTGAAATCGTTGCTGGAACTGGAGAAGACGCTGTCGCAGTCGGCGCGACTGGTGCCGGTGACCCCGGAGCTGTCGGCCCTCGCCGACGCCGGATTCGACGATTCACCGCAGCGCGCCGACGAGCCGTACCGCCGTGCCCTTCGCGGTATCCGTGCGCGGCTGAGCGCCACCGCGTGCCGGGCGCTGGGGGAGATCCCCACGGACGGTATCGATGTCGGCGCGCAACCGTACGCCGGGCCCGCCGAGCTGCTGGCCGATCTGGGCGTGGTCGACGCGTCCATGCGCGCATCCGGCGACGGGCTGCTGGCCGATGACCAGCTGGCCACGCTGCGGGCCGCGGTGCAGACCTTCGGGTTTCATCTGCAGGGCCTGGACATGCGCCAGAATTCCGAAACCCACGAGCAGGTCGTGGCCGAGCTGTTCGCCTGGGCCGGAGTGCATTCCGACTACGCCTCCCTCGACGAGGCGCGGCGGGTCGAGCTGCTGTCCGCCGAATTGACCACGCGCCGGCCGCTGGTCGGGCCGAACGCGGCGCTGAGCGAGCTCGCTGCCAAGGAACTCGGAGTGGTGCGCGCCGCCAAGGCCGCGCTCGACGATCTGGGCCCGGACACCGTGCCCAACTACATCATCAGCATGTGCACCTCGGTGAGCGACATGCTCGAGGCCGCCCTGCTCCTGAAGGAGGCGGGCATTCTCGATCCGGGCGACGCGGACACTCCGCCGTCCAGTCCGGTCGGGGTGGTACCGCTGTTCGAGACGATCGACGACCTGCGCGACGGCGCCGAAATCCTCGGCGCCGCACTGGAAGTGCCCGCCTATCAGCGGCTGGTGGCCGCGCGCGGCATGCAGCAGGAGGTCATGCTCGGCTACTCCGACTCCAACAAGGACGGCGGGTATCTGGCCGCCAACTGGGCGCTGTATCGCGCCGAGCTGAACCTGGTGGAGGTGGCCCGCAAGACCGGAATCCGCCTGCGGCTCTTCCATGGTCGCGGCGGCACCGTCGGCCGCGGTGGCGGCCGCAGCTACGACGCCATCCTGGCCCAGCCCGCAGGTGCGGTGCGCGGTGCGCTGCGCCTGACCGAGCAGGGCGAGGTCATCTCCACCAAGTACGCCGATCCCGGCACCGCCTACCGCAATCTGGAGGCGCTCGTCGCGGGCACCCTGGAGTCCACCCTGCTCGATGTCGAGGGCCTGGGCACGGATGCCGAACCCGCCTACGAAATGCTGGACGAGCTGGCCGAATCGGCCCGCGCGGCGTACTCGAAGCTGGTCCACGAGACCCCCGGCTTCGTCGACTACTTCCGGGCCTCCACCCCGATCGCGGAGGTCGCCGACCTGAACCTGGGCAGCCGACCCGCCTCCCGCAAGCCCACCAACTCCGTCTACGACCTGCGCGCCATCCCGTGGGTCATGGCCTGGAGCCAGTCCCGCGTCATGCTCCCCGGCTGGTACGGCACCGGCACCGCGTTCGAGCAGTGGATCGGCGACGACCCGGCCCGCCTGGCCGCCCTCTCCGACCTCTACCGCCGCTGGCCGTTCTTCCGCACCGTCCTCTCCAACCTGGCCCAGGTGATGGCCAAGGCGGACATGGACATCGCCGCCTCCTACGCCGGCCTGGTCCCCGATAAAGCCCTGCGCGACACCGTCTTCCACATGATCTGCGACGAGTTCACCCGTACCGCCCGGATGCACGCCGCCATCACCGGCACCGACGAACTCCTCGCCGACAACCCGGCCCTGGCCGAGTCCATCCACAACCGGTTCCCGTACCTCGAACCCCTCAACCAGCTCCAGGTCGAACTGCTACGCCGCCGCCGGGCCGGCGACACTTCCGAACTGGTCGAGCGCGGCATCCTGCTCACCATGAACGGCCTGGCCACCGCACTCCGCAACTCCGGTTAGCCGCACTCGGCCCTGGCTCCCTCGACCACGGGTTGCGGCGGTGGCGGCGGCAGCATCGGCACCGGCAGTCTCGGGTTCTGAGTTCCGTCGTGTCGTTTCGATGGCCACGGTGTCCGACTCCGTGGCCATCTTCCGGTCAATTGGGTAGGAGAAATCCTACGGTTGACGGGTAGGTGGTTTCCTACCTATCGTGTGGTCATGCCGTACCGCTTGAAGTCCGGGACCGCCGATCGGGTGTTCGGGGCGCTGGCCAATCCGACCCGGCGCGACATTCTCGAGCTGCTGCTCGAGGGGGAACAGTCGGTGCAGGTGATCGCGGAGCGCTTCGATATGGCGCGGCCCAGTGTGTCGGAGCATTTGAAGGTGCTGCGGGATGCGGGGCTGGTGGCCGAGGACAAGCGCGGCAGGCAGCGGTTCTACCGGGTGGAACCCGAACCGTTGCACGACTTGCAGTCCTGGCTCGATCCGTTCGAACGGTTCTGGCGGGCCCGGCTGCGCGACCTGGGCGCGGTGCTGGATGCCATGCCCGACGATCCCGAGGAGAAGGACCGATGATGACCGACGACATCACCACGATCGAACTCGATCACTACTACCCGCATCCGCCGGAGAAGGTGTGGCGCGCGCTCACCACGCCGGAACTCATGGGGCAGTGGATGATGCGGCCCATCGGTTTCGAGCCGGTGGTGGGCACGGTCTTCGAGATGAGGACCCAGCCCATGCCCGGCCAGAACTTCTCCGGCGAGATTCGCGGCGAGGTGCTGGAAGTCGTTGCGCCGCAGCTGCTCAGCGTCAGCTGGAACGACGCGAAGTCCGATCGGGACAATGGCTGGGTGATCAGCTGGACCCTGCGGCCGGAGGGGCACGGCACCCGAATCCTGTTCAGCCACCGTGGTTTCGATCCGGAGGACCCGGTCATGCAGCGGGCGCGCAGCATCATGGGTGGCGGCTGGAAGGCCATGCTGGACCGGCTGGAGTCCGTCCTCGCGGACGCCGCGCCGGTCCAGCAGACCCCGGATTAGGCCCGGGAATGGCCGGGGCCGGGGTCGTCAGGCCGTGAAGGCGTCGGTGTGGTCGCGCACCCAGTCGGCGTAGCCGCGCGGCGCGCGGCCGAGCACCCGCTCGACATCACCGGTGATGATGGCGTTCGCGCCTGCGGCCACGTAGGCCTGACCGGCCAGCGCGCCGGCCGCGAATTCCTCGGGCATGCCCGCCCCTCGCATGAACTCGCGTGCCGCGTCGTGCGGAATATCGGTGACCTCGATCGGGCTGCCGAGCGCGGCGGCGAGGACGTCGGCCTGCTCGCGCGTGGTCAGCCAGGCCGGGCCGGTGAGCGTGAGCACCCGGCCCGAATGCGCGTCGGAGAGCAGCGCTTCCACCGCCACCGCCGCGACGTCACGCGGATCGACCACACCCTGCGCTCCCGTGCCGGTCATATTCGGCACCGGCTGCCCCGCCTTGATCGCTGCGCTCCAGCTCAGGGTGTTCGACGCGAAACTGCTGGGCCGCAGGATGGTCCATGCCACGCCGCTGTCCCGGACCGCCCGCTCGCCGGGCGCGTGCCAGGTGCCGACCCGGCCCAGATCGGGGTCGCCGGTGCCGATGGCGGACAGCTTCACCAGGCGCTGGACGCCCGCGTCGCGGGCCGCCTCGATCAGCGCGCGATCCAGTTCGACATAATCGGGTCCGAGCAGCCCGACGAGGAACGCGGCTTCGGCCCCGCTGAAGGCCGCGGCCATAGAAGCGGTGTCGGCGTAGTCGCCGCGCACCACCTCGACGCCGTCGGGGACCTGGGCGCTCTCCGGATTCCGGGTCACCGCGCGCACTTTCACCCCGCGCGCCGCCAGCTGCCGGACGACTTCACTTCCGATGGTGCCCGTGGCACCGGTGATAACGATCATGGGAATCACCCTGCCGACCCACCCCCGTCCGGCTATAGGAAAAACCGGCACACCCGCGACCGCCGAAGCTGCCTAGAGTTGATCGGGTGACCACTACGCAAACCCTGGCTCCCGTCGTGACCGCCGAGGATCTCGAACGCCGCCTGACCCCACCTGCCGCGCTGCGTCCGTGGATCACCGAGATCGCCCACATTCCGACCGTCCACCCCGGGTCCGCCGCCTTCACCCACATTCCCCAGGCGGTCATCTCGATCGTGCTGCGCACCGAGGAATCCGGCCGCCGGGACGCGTGGGTGCTGGGCCCGCGCACCCGCGCCACCTACTCCAGCCCGGACACGGCCGCGGGCTGCACCCGAATCCGCCTGGCTCCCGGTGCGTCCCAGTCCCTGCTGGGCATCGCGGCCGCCGAGCTGACCGACCGGATCGCCGTGCTGTCGGACCTGCCCGGCCCGGTCGCCGATCTGACCGACCGGCTGCTCGAGCTCGATCCCGACGAGGTCGCCCCCTTCCTGGAAGCCGTGCTCCCGCACCGTCTCTCGGAGGATTCGGTTCGCCGTGACCACCGCCGGCTGCTGGATTCGGCGGTCGCCGCCATGGATACCGCCGGCCCGGTCACCGCACTGGCCGCGGACCTGGCCGTCTCCGAACGCCAGCTGCGCAATCTGTTCGCCGCCGGAATCGGCGTGTCGCCCAAGCACTATGCCCGCATCACCCGGGTTCGTCAGGTCCTGGCCGCCGCGGGCAATACGCCGTGGTCACACGTGGCCACGGCCTCCGGCTACTACGACCAATCCCATATGACCGCCGATTTCCGCTCCCTCATGGGCGTTCCGCCCACCGCCTACTTCCGCGGCGACATCCCGGCCCCCAGCCCCTGCCAATCCCTGACCCGGCTCTGAGCCCTGGGCTGCAGGGGAAGCCGTTGCCCGGCAACCGCACTCGCATCGGAGGACCCGGGGCATGGAAACGCCGGCCGACTCTGCGCGCCCGGAGGGGACGTTCGGGCAGCGGAATCGGCCGGCGGGATCGGGCCAGCGCCTCGAAAGTGGCCCGACGATCAATGGTGCGGAGCCGGGCAGGGGGACCGGCTCCACGGGTGTGAACTAGCTGGCGTAGGCGCGCAGGCGGTCGGCGCGCTCGCCCTTGCGGAGCTTGGACATGACCTCGCGCTCGATCTGGCGGACGCGCTCGCGGGACAGGCCGAAGAGCTTGCCGATCTGGTCGAGGGTGCGCGGCTGGCCGTCGTCGAGGCCGTAGCGCAGGCGGATGACCTGCTGTTCGCGCTCGTCGAGGGTGGCCAGCACGCTGCGCACGTCGCGGTGCAGCAGACCGGCGATGACGGCGCTCTCGGCGGAGGTGGCCTCGGAGTCCTCGATGAAGTCGCCCAGCGGGGCCTCTTCGTCATTGCCGACCGGCATGTCCAGGGATACCGGGTCGCGGCTGTGGTCGAGCAGGTCGGCGATCTTGTCGACCGGGATGCCCGATTCGTTGGCCAGTTCCGCATCGGTGGCCTCCCGCCCGAGCTGCTGGTGCAGCTCCCGCTTGATGCGGGCCAGCTTGTTCACCTGCTCGACCAGGTGGACGGGGAGACGGATGGTGCGGGACTGGTCGGCCATGCCGCGGGTGATGGCCTGACGGATCCACCAGGTGGCGTAGGTCGAGAACTTGAAGCCCTTGGTGTAATCGAACTTCTCCATGGCGCGGATGAGACCCAGGTTGCCCTCCTGGATCAGGTCCAGCAGCGGCATTCCACGACCGGTGTAGCGCTTGGCGAGGGAGACCACGAGGCGGAGGTTCGCTTCCAGCAGGTGCTGGCGGGCAGCCTGACCCTCGCGAACCAGGATCGCCAGATCCTTCTTCTTCGCGGCGGACAGACGCTTGCTCGTCTCCAGCAGGTGCTGAGCGTAGAGGCCCGCCTCGATGCGCTTGGCCAGCTCGACCTCGTCGGCCGCCGTCAGCAGCGCCGTCTTACCGATCCCGTTCAGGTACACACGTACCAGGTCGGCGGCGGGGCTCTGGGCGTCGAGGTCTTGTTCGCTGGTGCGCACGTCAGTGGTGGCGGGGCTTGTCATGACTTGCCTCCTGTCGGTGGTGTCTCGCTCCGTTCAACGGACCCGACTTCAGGAAAGTTCCCCGCCAGACCACCGGTAAACCGCGCCTGATCTGCGGTTTTTACGGCGCACGGCTGAGAAGTTCCTGAGAAGCGCGCATCGCCGGGAACACGCGCCACCGGCGGACGACCCTCGGTGACCGGGTGGTTGCCCACCGCCGCGCCCGAACTTCCTGACGCGACAAGCGAATACGTGTGTACGGGCCTTGCCCGGACGTCGTGATTCGAGCACGTACTTGAACGAATCGCGGCTCGGGCGCATTCCCGCGCCCGCCCGTATCGGTATCTGGGCGACACGTGATCGTGACGGACCTCACCGCCCGTCAGCGGCGGTTTCCAGCGGAAATACCGACGGCCGCCGGGGCAGGCCCGGCGGCCGTCGGCGGGGGAGAGCCCTCGCTCAGCGCGGGTGAACGAGACCGTGCCGGACCAGTCCGGCCACCACGGTCATCGCCGCGCTCTCGAAGTCGGGGGTCGCGGCGTCGCCGGTTTCGCCGAAGGCCAGCAGTTCGAGGAGTTCGCGCAGTGGGAGGCCGTCGGGGCGCATCCCGGCCAGCAGTGCGGCGGTGGTGTCGTCGACCTCGTGCTGCCAGCGCGGGCCGTCGCCGCGGTGCAGCCGGGCCACCGCCTGCGCCCAGCCCGCGTCGCCGGGGAGATAGACGCGTTCGAGCGCGGTGGCCGGATCGACCTGGTAGCGCGAGTCGAGGAGGAGGTCGGGATCGGCGGCCGCGGCGCGCAGCCAGGCCGAGCGCTCGAAGTAGGCGATGGCCTCGGGGCCGAGCGGGTCGTCGAAGCTGTGGGTGAGGTCCTCGGCGAGCAGTTCGGTCGGGCCGTCGGTGGCGCGCAGGTAGACGAAACCGAAGCCGATGCCCGCGACATCGGCGTCACGGAAGGCGTCGAGCCAGCGTTCGGCGCGGGCCTGGGCGGCGCCCTCGCGCGGATCCAACCCGGCGTCGCGCAGCCAGGTACCGACGTAGAGGGCCGGATCGGCGATGTCGCGCTGCACGATCCAGGCGTCGATACCGTGGTCGGGCAGCCAGCTCGCGACGCGGCTGCGCCAGTCCTGGCCGTCGAGGTGCACCCAGGAGGCGAGCAGTGCCGCGGTGCCGCCCGGGTTCAGCAGGTCCGGGAGGCCGGAGATGACGAGTTCGCTCGCGCCGTCGAGGGCGAGGCCGGAGTCGCGGTAGGTGTGCTCGACGCGGGCCGGGCCGACCACGAACGGGGGATTGGCCACCACCTGGTCGAAGCGGCGGCCGGCCACCGGTTCGAACCAGGAGCCTTCCAGCAGTTCGATATCGAGGTCGTTGAGCGCGGCGGTGGCCTCGGCCAGCCAGAGGGCGCGCTTGTTCACGTCGGTGCCGGTGACGGTGCGGCCGTAGGCGGCGGCGTGCACGGCCTGCACGCCGCAGCCGGTGCCCAGATCCAGGACGGTGCCGACCGGGCGGGTCGGGGTGGCGCGCAGCAGCGACAGCGAGGCATGGCCGACGCCGAGCACGTGATCGGCGTCGAGGCTGCGGCGGCGCATGGAATCGTCGAGGTCGGACAGCACCCAGCGGGTGCCCTCGCCGAGATCGAGGGGACGCAGATCCAGTGCGGCGCGGACCTCGTCGCCGTCGCGCTCCAGCAGCCCCGCCGCGGTGGCGCGGTCGATGCTCACCGGCGAAAGGGCTGCTGCCGCTTCACGTTCGGGGACCGGATCGCCGAGCAGCAGCAGGCACACCAGGGTGCCGAGCTCGCCGAGATCGGCGGCGGCGCGGCGGACGGGGACCGGTTCACCGCGGCCGAGTGCGGCGTGGGCGGCGTCGCCCAGCGCCTCGAGCAGGGTGTCCGCGTCGTAGCGGACGCGGGTCAGCGCCGCGCGTAGGTCGGGCGCGAGGTCGGCGAGCAGGGACGAGGTGGTCGTCTGATTCGTCGGCATGACATCGAACTCTGCCACCGCAACCGATGGGCATCCGGCAGCGGGCCCGGTTTGCCCGACCGGATCGCGGGGGAACCGGTTGGTAGCTGGCCGCCGGACCCAATGAATTTCGGCTCACTTATCGATGAATTTGCGATCTCACCTGCGGTTATTCGACCCGCTCGCAACTACCTTCGTTGCTACTGTGACCGGGATCACCAGGAGGTATCGCAGTTGACAACTGAATCCCAGACCGGCCGTCCGGATCCCGACTGGACCGAGGTCTACGACAGCCCCGAGTTCCAGCGCCTGCGGCATCGCTTCCGGCGCTTCGTCTTCCCCATGACCGCTCTGTTCCTGGCCTGGTACGCGCTGTACGTGCTGCTCGCCGACTACGCGCACGACTTCATGTCGCACAAGGTGGGCGGGAACATCACCGTCGGGCTGATCTTCGGCCTGCTGCAGTTCCTTTCCACCTTCGTCATCACCGGCCTCTACGTGCGCTACGCCGACCGCACCCTCGACCCGATGGCCGAGCAGATCCGTGCCGAACTGGAAGGACCGACCCGATGACCGTGTATCTGGCAGCGGCCGTGGAGGGCAGCCGGCCCGGGCTCAACATCACCATCTTCGCGATCTTCGTGGTCATCACGCTGGGCATCGTGGTGTGGGCCAGCCGCGACAACCGTACGGCCGCAGACTATTACGCCGCCGGGCGCGCCTTCTCCGGGCCGCAGAACGGCATCGCCATCTCCGGCGACTATCTGTCGGCCGCCAGCTTCCTGGGCATCGCCGGGGCCATCGCGGTGTACGGCTACGACGGCTTCCTCTATTCCATCGGGTTCCTGGTGGCCTGGCTGCTGGCGCTGCTGCTGGTCGCCGAATTACTCCGCAATACCGGCAAATTCACCCTCGGTGACGTGCTGGCCTTCCGGATGCGGCAGCGGCCGGTGCGGGCGGCGGCGGCCACCTCCACGCTGGCGGTGAGTCTGTTCTATCTGCTCGCGCAGATGGCCGGAGCGGGGGTGCTGATCTCGCTGCTGCTGGGCGTATCCGGTTCGGCGGGACAGAACCTGGTGATCGCCGTCGTCGGTGCGATCATGATCGTCTACGTGCTCGTCGGCGGTATGAAGGGCACCACCTGGGTGCAGATCGTCAAGGCGGTGCTGCTGATCGGCGCGGCCGCGGCCATGACGGTGTGGGTGCTCGGGCGCTACGACTTCAATTTCTCGAGCCTGCTGCACGATGCGGTGAACCATGGCGGCAAGACCGGCGCGAAGCTGCTCGAGCCGGGCTTCAAGTACGGCAAGAACGGCACCAGCAAGCTCGACTTTCTTTCCCTGGCACTGGCTCTGGTACTGGGGACGGCGGGGTTGCCGCACGTGCTGATGCGGTTCTACACGGTGCCGACGGCCAAGGAGGCGCGCCGGTCGGTGGTGTGGGCGATCGGCCTGATCGGGGTCTTCTATCTGTTCACGCTGGTGCTCGGGTACGGCGCGGGCGCGCTGGTGGGGCCGGAGAAGATCGCGAAGGCGCCGGGCAAGGAGAACGCGGCCGCGCCGCTGCTGGCCCTGGAACTGGGCGGGCCGGTGCTGCTGGGATTCGTTGCGGCCGTGGCGTTCGCGACGATTCTGGCGGTGGTCGCGGGCCTGACCATCACGGCGTCGGCGTCCTTCGCCCATGACGTGTACGCCAATGTCATCAAGCGCGGGAACAGCGACAGCAGGGACAGCGAGGTGCGGGTCGCGCGGATCACCGCGGTGGTGATCGGGGCGCTGGCCATTGTGGGCGGCATTCTGGCAAAGAATCAGAATGTGGCGTTCCTGGTGGCGCTGGCCTTCGCGGTGGCGGCCTCGGCAAACCTACCGACCATTCTGTATTCGTTGTTCTGGCGGCGCTTCAACACTGCCGGCGCACTGTGGAGCATCTATGGCGGACTGGCCGTCACGATCGTGTTGATCGTGTTCTCCCCGGCGGTCTCCGGAGCTCCCACCGCGATGATCAAATCCCATGACTTCCACTGGTTCCCGCTCGCCAACCCGGGGTTGGTGTCCATCCCGGTTTCGTTCGCTCTGGGCTGGCTGGGAACCGTGCTGTCGAGGGAACATGACGATGTCAAGTACGCCGAGATGCAGGTGCGGTCGCTGACCGGCACCGGAGCGGAAAAGGCTGTGCAACACTGACGTCCGAATAAAGTGGCGGAAAGTTCGCTGAAAAGCGTTTCGGAATTTCAAGATCAACAATTTGAAGATCAAAAATACTGCCCCGCAACGAGGTTGGGCTGTGTATGCTATTGATCATGCACGGCCCCACTACGAGGTGGGATGACGGCGAGGCGGTGTCGTATTGGACCTCAACAGGCTACGGATGCGTAGAGCGAGTGCTATTGCAATCGCTGTCGGCATACTGGCATTGATGGTCACAGGGGCGTTCGATCGATTGTTGCTGGGTGTTTTCATGGCCACCGGTCTGACGCTCGGCTGGGTGAACGCCCGGCTTACCTGGATGTCCATCGTGCGCATCACGGATGCGGAAACACCCAGCAAACAGAAATTGGCGCTGTCCTCGGCGTCGCGGTTGCTCATTCTGACCGCGTTGTCGATTGTGGTGGCATTCCTGACCCGGCCCTACGGCGTCGGAATCTTCTTCGGGCTGGCGGCCTTTCAGCTGATTCTGGTACTCCATACCGCTCTGCCCGAGGTGAAAGGGCTTCGACAGCAGTCATGAGCATTCCCGTCGCTTCCCTCGCCCATTCGTCGGCGCCGGCGCTGCTGGCCGCCGAGGATTCCTCGGGGGAGTCCAAGATCCATGTCGGCGACCACGCCCAGGCGCATCTGCTGGGCATGACCTTCAATGTGGACACCATCGTGTCCACGGGGGTGGCCGCGCTGATCGTACTGGGCCTGGCCTTCTACCTGCGTGTGAAGATCACCTCCGGGGTGCCCAACGGGGTGCAGCTGTTCTTCGAGACAATCACGGTCCAGATGCGCAGCCAGGTGGAGACTGCGATCGGTATGAAGGTCGCGCCGTTCGTGCTGCCGCTGGCGGTCACGCTGTTCACCTTCATCCTGCTCTCGAACTGGTTGTCCGTCTTGCCCGTTCAGTACGGCTCGGGGGAATTGATCGCGCCGCCGGCGTCCGATTTCAATTTCACGCTGTCGCTCGCGTTGTTCGTGTTCCTGCTCTATCACGCCGCGGGCGCGTGGCGGCGCGGCCCGGGCGGGCACGTGAAACAGTTGCTGAAGGGCCACACCGGCTGGGGCCCCATGGTTTTCATCAATGTGGTCGAGGAAATCGCCAAACCGCTGTCGCTCTCGTTGCGACTGTTCGGCAACATGTTCGCGGGCGGCGTCATGGTTTCGGTGATCACGTTGTTCCCCTTCTGGATCAGCTGGGGCCCGAATGCCATCTGGAAGCTCTTCGACCTGTTCGTCGGAGCCATTCAGGCATTCATCTTCGCTCTGCTGACCATCCTCTACTTCAGCCAGTCGATGTCGCTGGAGAGTGAAAACCACTGAGCGGCTTCAGCTGTTCAGCGCTATAACCCTTTGTCAAAGGAAGTGAAAAATGGCAGACCCAGCAACCGCGAGTATCGTCCAGGGCGCTCTCATCGGCGGCGGCATCATTCTGGCGGGCGGTGCCATCGGCGCGGGTATCGGTGACGGTCTGGCCGGCGCCGCTCTGATCAACGGTGTCACCCGGCAGCCGGAGGCGGAGGGCCGCCTGCGCGTGAACTTCTTCCTGACCGTGGGTCTGGTCGAAGCGGCATACTTCATCAATCTAGCGTTCATGGCATTGTTCGTATTCGCTACTCCCGGTAAGTAGACGTCATCATGTCTCCCAGAACGGATGTGGAGGCCGCGGGGAACTTCCTGGTTCCCAACGGCACCTTCTTCGCTGAGTTATTGATCTTCCTGGTCGTGCTCGGAGTCATCTGGTTCTTCGTGGTTCCGCCCATACGAAAGGTGCTGGCGGAGCGGGAGGCACGTGTCGAGGTCACGACGGCGACCGCCAAGGAAGCCAGCGAAACCTTCGCCGAGGCCGAGGCGCGCTACGAGTCCGCGCTCGAGAAAGCCCGTACGGAAACGGCCGACATCCGCAACCAGGCCCGGGCTCAAGGGCGCGCGATTCTCGAGGAAATGCGCGGCGAGGCACAGAAAGAGGCCGACCAGATCGTGGCCGAGTCCACGGCGCACCTCCGCGCCGAGGCCGACCAGGTCGCCGCCGAACTACGCGAAGCCGTCGAACCACTCGCTCAGGACCTGGCCGGCCGGGTCCTGGGTGGGAACGATCGTGCCCGGACCAGCGCGGGCCAGCAGAGAGGACGGGGGTCTGCATGATCCTCACCGATACCCATCTCGCCGAGGGTATTTACAACATCACCTTCGATTGGCCCGTCTTCTTCAGCCAGCTGTTCGGCTTCGCTGTCATCGTGTGGTTCTTCGTGAAATACGTTGTGCCACCGGTGAAGAGGATCATGAACAACGCTCAGGACCAGATCCGGCGGCAACTCGAGGAGAGCGAGGCGGCGGCGCAGCGACTGGCCACCGCCAAGGCTGCCTACGACAATGCCCTCGCCGAGGCGCAGGCCGAACTCGACCGCATGCGCGAAGAGGCCCGGGCCGACGCCGACCGCATCATCGTGCAGATGCGCGAGGCCGCCGCGGCCGAGGTGGAGCGGGTGCGCAAGCAGGGCCGCGATCAGATCCTGCAGTACCGCAGGCAGATGATCCGCGACCTGGAGCAGGATCTGGCCGCCGCCATGCTCGCTCTCACCGAGGAGAAGGTGCGCGAGCAGATCGGTTCGCCCCAGGCGCGGGCCGACAGCATCGAGAAGTTCCTCGAGGACCTCGAGGCGCTGGCCAACTCCGGCGAAGCGGCACGCCGCCAGCCGCAGACCGAGCGCAAGTAGCAGGTTCGGCTACGTCGAAGCCCCTGCGTGCTTCCCGGCTCCTAGGAGCCTCGGAGCATGCGGGGGCTTCGGCGATCCCGCGTCTCAGGCCGGCCGGCGGCCGGTCAGGCAGTAGGGCTGGCCGGCGGGGTCCGTCATGACGATCCAGTACTTGCCGAGTTCGGCGCGGTGTGCGCCCAGCTGCTCGTGCCAGGTCGCCGTGGCCTCGATGTCGGTGCAGGCGATGTCCGGGTGCGCGGACATGGGGCGGTCGTCGCCGAGGCGTTGCAGCAGCAGGTCGATCGGGAGGCCGGGACGCGCGGAGAGGCGGGCGAATTCCGGCAGGGTGCTGGGGCGCCAGGACCATTCGGTCAGGTCGGTCCAGAAGCGGGCCTCGGTCCCGTAGTCGCTCGCGCCGATGTCGAGGCAGATCTGGTCGAGCCGGCTGCGGTCGCCGGCGGGGCCGGTCACGGTCGGGGTGAGCGGGCCTGCGGAATCGCGGAAAGGCGTGAAGCAGAAGGGCATTCCGGCGGGGGAGTGCAGGACGGCGTACCCGATGCGCGAGGTGAGGATGTAGTCCGCGGCGAGAGTGGCGCCCAGCTCCTGGGCACGGTCGGTGGCCGCGCCGACATCGTCGACGTCGAGGTCCAGATGTACGCGCGCGGGGCCGCCGATCGCCTGCATCTTGACCGTCGCGGCCCCGGAATCCGGTAGCAGCGTGACGAATTCGTCGCGTTCGCCCCGCGTCGCCGAGAGCTCGGTGCCGGTGACCGTGGTCCAGAATCGGGCGCTGTCGTCGAATTGTGCGGCGGGACGGTCCAGGAAGGCCCACATCCAGCGAATCGTCATGCTGTCTCCAGGGTTTCGCGCTTGCGGAAGGTCTTGCGGTAGGTCAGCGGCGGCACGCCCAGCTCCAGGCGCATGTGGTGGCGCAGCGAGGCGGAGGTGCCCATGCCCGCACTGCGTGCCACCTCGTCGACGGTCAGGTCGGTGGTCTCCAGCAGGTGCCGGGCGTGCCGGACCCGCTGCTGCAGGATCCACGCGCCCGGCGCCATGCCGGTCTCGGCCTTGAACCGGCGGGTGAAGGTGCGCACGCTCATATGAGCATGCGCGGCAAGGGAGTTCAGGTCCAGCTCGCGGTCCAGACGGTCCAGCGCCCAGCGGCGGGTGGGCGCGGTGCCCTCGCTGCCCGACTCCGGGACCTGCCGCTCGATGAACTGCGACTGCCCGCCGTCACGCCAGGGTGGCACCACGCAGTAGCGGGCCGCGCCATTGGCGGCGGCGCTGCCGTGATCGGTGCGGATCAGATCCAGGCACAGATCGATGCCGGCCGCCAATCCGGCTGAGGACCAGACGTTTCCGTCCTGCACGAACAACAGGTTCTCATCGAGCAGAACCTTCGGGTAGAGGGCGCGGAACCGGTCGGCGAACTGCCAGTGGGTGGTGGGGGGGGGGGGGGCCCGCAGGACCACCCCCCCAGCCACAAAAAAAACAGTGCAGGCGGAAGAGAGAAAGGGGGCCAACCAGACGGTTGTCAACCCCTCCCCCCCCCCCGGGGGTAGCAC